>JBCDIB010000035.1:0-12657 GCA_038749385.1 Pseudomonadota bacterium
CAGCATAAGAGTAGCAATGGACATTATCGCGCGTCCTCCAGGATCATGGCAGATGCTTTTTCGCCGATCATGATCGCCGGTGCATTGGTGTTGCCGGATGTAATAATTGGCATGATTGAAGCATCCGCGACGCGCAGGCCGTTGATTCCCCGCACCCGCAGGCGTTCATCCACCACCGCCATGGGGTCCGCGCCCATTTTGCAGGTGCCAGTGGGATGATAGATCGTTGTCGCGGTGTCCCGCGCCCAATTCAAAATGCCGTCATAATCATCGTCTGCGATGGCGCGGCCAGGCGAATGCTCTTCGGTCACGACCTCAGCCACCGGGTTCGTACGGCAGATTTTCCGCGCGATGCGGATACCATCCACAATGGTGTCCTGATCGGTTTTCGTGGCCAGATAATTTGGATGGATCTTTGGATAGTCAGCCATATTGGACGATGTGAGCTCAAGGTGCCCTGCACTTTCGGGCCGCAGCTGCAGAACAGACGCGGTAAAGGCTGAAAATTTGTGCGGCCCATCGGCAGGCTTGTCAGCGCTCCATGGCTGAATGTGAAATTGAATATCCGGGCTTGCCAGCTCATCGCGGGTGCGCAGGAAGCCCGTGCCCAGGCTGGCCGCCATAGTCATCGGGCCAGACCGCGTGAGCGCATATTGCGCCGCGATCATGCCTTGTTTGAACAGGCTTCCGGTTTCCGTGTTGATGGTCGGCACGCTGCACTTGAACACCGGGCGGGCCTGCAGGTGATCCTGCAGGTTTTTGCCAACACCTTGCACATCACGTCGCACTTCGATGCCATGCCTGCGCAATTCCTCACCCGGACCGATGCCTGACACCATCAAAAGCTGAGGCGAACCGATGGCGCCTGCGGACAGAATTACCTCATGACGGGCTTTGAGAGCGACTTGAAGACCGTTTTTTCGGGTGACAATGCCCGTTACGCGCTCACCATCCGGCGAAAATGTCAGGATCTCAGCAGGCGCATTTGTGAAAACGGTCAGGTTCTCGCGTCCCCGCGCCGGCTTTAGATAAGCCGCAGCGGACGAACAGCGGCGACCCTTGTGAGCCGTCAGCTGAAAATAGGCGACGCCTTCCTGGTCTGCGCCATTGTAGTCGGGGTTCTTGCGATAGCCGCATTCAACTGCGGCATCTATCCAGCGATCAACAATTTCGCGCTTGAGGCGTGTGTGAGAAACCGAAAGCGGGCCTTTGCCGCCGCGTATTTCGTCATCAGCGCCGTCGGCATCTTCCCAGCTTTCGGAACGCTTGAAGAAGGGAAGGACATCGTCCCAGCCCCACCCAGGGTTGCCAAGTTGACGCCAGCCTTCAAAGTCCTCTTTCTGGCCGCGCACGTAAAGCAGCCCGTTGATGGAAGAAGAACCCCCGAGAACACGCCCACGCGGCCATGCAATTGAACGACCGTTAATGCCCGGATCCGGCTCAGTCTTATAGCGCCAATCCGTTTTAGGATTGCCCATCGGTTTGAAGTAACCGACGGGAATATGAATCCATGGCGAGCTGTCGCGGCCACCAGCTTCCAGAAGCGCGACCGTATAGCGGCCGTCCTCGCTTAAGCGATTGGCTAAGGCACAGCCGGCAGAGCCAGCTCCCGCTACGATGAAATCAAACTCCAAGCCCGGCCTCCCCACCATGCTCAAATCTCTGGTCCCCGCCTCGCTAGGGCCTGATCTGATCAGGCCAGAGAGGTCGTGCACCTTACAAATCCGACCAAGACCCCCCGTCTTAGCCGTAAAACACAATAAATGGGACTTTTTTTCCCAAATTTTGTATGCTTAGGTACTGTGCATGTTTCAACCTGTCGCACAATAGAAAAGCTGCTTGGTCCTAGCGCTTTGTTTAACTGGCACCGTTGGACCCGCATACTGACCAATCAAAGGGAGCGTGTTCGCAATGAGTGATAAAGAGAATGCGACAGCGGAAGGCCGCATCCCCACCAACCTACGAATGTTGATGATTCTGGAAGCCGTAGCTTCCAATGATTCGGCCCTGAGCCCTACTGAAATTGGCCGTATGATTGGATTGCCCAAGCAGACGATCCACCGGCTGTGCGCGACCCTGGTGGCGGAGGGCTTTTTGCTCAACGACATCCGCCAGAAGGGCCTGCGCCCCGGCTATCGGTCGCGACGCCTGTCCACAGATGTCCTGCACAATTCCCGCGATCACGCCGCCCGCCACCAAATTCTTATCGCGCTGTCGCGGCAGACGGGAGAAACTGTGAACTTCGTGGTACCGGAGGACGCTGGCATGATTTACCGCGACCGTGTTGAGACCGATTGGGCGTTTCGCATTCAACTGCCGGTTGGCACCCACGTTCCGTTCCATTGCACCGCAAGCGGCAAGACGTTTTTGGCAAGCCTGCCCACCCGCAAGCGTCGGCGTATGGTCGCGGCCCTGCAACTCGAGCCCTACACCGAGCGCACCATCACATCGCAACAAAAATTGTCGTCGGAGTTGGAAAGCGTATCTGCGCAAGGCTTTGCGGTTGATGATTGCGAATTCATGGACGGCATGGTCGCTGTTGCAGTGCCGCTTTACGATTTGCAAGGCCGCTATCACGCGTCAGTCGCAGTACACGGACCGCAGCAACGCTTTGACATCAAAACCGCAGCTCAACGGGCTGACCTGTTGAAGCAGGCTGCCGACCGCCTGCAAACCATCATATTCGACGAAAAGCACGCGCTTGTGCCGCAACAGGCTGCCATTTAGGAGCAAGGTTTGGCACCGGCGCCACGGGTCCCTCAGCGCGCGGGTCCCTCAGTAATAGAGCGACACCGCGTGTTTAGCTTCCGCGAAGAACAACCAGCGCTCGGCAAACAGCCCAGCCAATAACGACATTGCAGCAAGTGCCAGGAACAATGTCGGCACCACACCGGTGGCTGCAAGGAGCATCAACAAGACGGGCAGCAGCGCGCCCAAGCCCACTGCGATCAGGCGCAGCTTGTTGGCGTGCTTGCGTCCAATCTGATGCACCATTTCGCGGGTGAGATAATTTTCACCGGTGTGGGGCCGTTCAAACAATTTTACGTCTCCGATGGACCCAAGACCGGTGGCGGAGCCAACGGAACTGCCAGTTGTGGAGAAGCCAATGGAGCCGGCACGGTTCCACCACATCATTTTGAGAACCCAGGCCAGCACGATGGAGAGCGATGCCCAAAGCGCAGTTGGCAGACCGCCAACAACACCATTGCCGCTCAGCATGCCGGCCAGAACGAGACCAAGCGTCAGCGAAAACGCCAGATAGCAAGCAGGTGTCAGCCAAGTCTGCCACATGGGTATGGTCTTGAGCTGGGCGTAAATCATCGCGGTGGCAAATACAGTGGCAACCGACCCGACAGACATGAAGAGGCCCAGAGCCGTGGAGCGGATGTCAAAAAAGAACCACAGAAACGCATAAACGCCGAACAGCATAAGCGTAATTATGGCAAGAACGCCCTCGCGGGATAGCCATGACGACCGCCACTGCGACACCGCACGCCACGCGCGCTCCGGATGACCAAGGTGAAAAGTCGATGACACGAGACCGGCAACAGCCAGCGCACCCGCCAATGCCAAAGCGATGAACACGCCCAGACCACCCTGTGGCATTGGCCAGCCAAGTCCAATCAGAAACATCAAGCCAAAGCCGGCGCCAGAGGTAACGGTGAAAAAGATAACTGAAACAGCGGGATGCATAATTCGTTCTCCCTAAAGCCGGTCGAGGGCACGGTCGAGCCAACCCAACACACCACCTTCCGCCTTTGGCTCTGCAATCGCGGCCAGCGGTGCCATGTCAGCGGTCGCCTTGGGCCGGGGTGGCAGATATTTGTTCACAGGCTTGGTACCCTGCTCCGGCATCAAATCCATGCCGCCACGCTCCGCCACCAAGATGGACACATCGCTCGTCGGGTCCGCAAGATCGCCAAAATGTCGCGCTTCCGCCGGACACGTTTTCACGCAAGCGGGCACCCGATCCTGCTCGGGAATATTGTCGTTGTAGATGCGGTCCACGCACAGGGTGCATTTCTTCATCACTTGCTCAACAGGGTCGATCTCCCGGGCACCATATGGGCAGGCCCACGCGCACAAACCGCAGCCGATGCACATGTCCTCATCCACCAGCACGATGCCATCTTCCGCTCGCTTATAGCTGGCGCCCGTTGGGCAAACCGTGACGCATGGCGCATCTTCACAGTGCAGGCAACTTTTAGGAAAGTGCACAATCTGCGCCGGCGCATCAGTCGGCGTCACTTCAAAGCTGTGCACGCGGTTCAGCCATGCGCCAGACGGCTCGTCACCATATGGCTCGGTATCAGACAATGGCGCGCCGTAGCCCGCTGTGTTCCACTCCTTGCAGTTCACCACACAGGCGTGACAGCCCACACACGTATCAAGGTCAATGACCAGCCCTAGCGACTTTGCGCCTGACTGTCGTTCTGGAAGCATTGTCATCGTGTCATGAACTCCTTGAGCCAGGCGGCGCCGTAGCGCAGCGGGCCATCGCCATCCGGCACCGGGCCGTCTTGTGCCGGGAATTGCGGCAGGCTTTCCGCCTCCCCCGCTTCCGCCTTTTCAATATTCACCCGCAGGTCGAACCACGCCGCCTGGCCAGTGATCGGATCAGAGTTCGACCAGCGCATACCGTCTTCTTTTGGCGGCAGAAGTTCATGTATCAAGTGATTCAGCAGGAAGCCCTTTTCAGCCTCCGGTGCGCCATCAGACAGGGCCCAGGCGCCCTTGCGTTTGCCGATGGCATTCCACGTCCAAATGGTCTTGCCGTTCACGGCATCCATGCGCTTTACGGGCACCTTGATCTTGCCATGGTGGGACGACACCCATGCCCAGTCTCCGGTTTCAAGGCCAACCGCGTCGCAAATGTCGGCGGGCACGAACATGGGATTGTGGCCGTGGATCTGCCGCAGCCATGCGTTCTGCGAACCCCATGAATGGTACATGGCAGCCGGGCGCTGGGTGAGCGCGTGGAACGGATATTCACTCGCCTCAATCCCCTCACCCTCAAACGGTGCATACCAGTCCGGCAACGGATCGAAACAATCAAGAATGCGCTGCTTGTGCGTGTCCGGCGTTTTAGGTTCGGCCAAGCCTTGGGCACAGAGGCGAAACTGCGCCATGGGCTCGAGATAAAGTTGGAACACACATTCCACCGGCCCGTCCTGCAGTCCCATCTCAGTCGCAAAGTCCTGCCAAGCCTTGTTGGCGAACTTGTAGTACATGGCCTCGTCGGGGACATGGGTGAGCGAAAAGCCACCATTTTCGATGTAACGATCGATCTGCTCTGGGTTAGGCTCACCGCGCCCGGTCTTCGAGCCATCCTCACCCCGCCAGCCCATGAGCGGACCTATACCCGGCTTGCGTTGGTGCTTCTGAATGTAGTCCGCATAGTCTTTGAATTTTTGCGAGCCATCTTCATTGGTCATACCGGGCAGGCCGAGGCGCGCGCCCAGATCCACCAAAACTGACTGGAAGCCCCGCACATCGCGGTCGGGTTCCAAGACAGGCCATCGGATTGCATCGGCCACGCCTTCCGGCTCTGAAATGGGACGGTCGAGCATCGAAATCGCATCGTGGCGCTCGAGATATGTGGTGTCAGGGAACACAAGGTCCGCAAAGGCCACCATCTCGGACGAATAGGCGTCGGAATAGATGATCTTCGGAATGACGTAATCGCCATTCTCATCCTTGTCCGTCAGCATCTTCATGACGCCGGACGTATTCATTGACGAGTTCCAGCTCATATTCGCCATATACATAAACAGGACGTCAACGCCGTATGGGTCACGGGCATGGGCGTTAGCGATGACCATGTGCATCAGGCCGTGGCTCGACATAGGTGCGTCCCACGAATAGGCCTTGTCGATACGCTGCGGGGTGACGCCGTCCTCCTCCAACAGCAAGCCCTGTGGGCCGCGCATGAAGCCTAGCTGGGGACCGGCCAGTGGTTTGCCAGCCTCACCACCACCGTGGGGCGCTGGCTGTGCGTGCACTGGACGCGGATATGGCGGTTTGTAGCGGAAACCACCGGGGCAATCGATGGACCCCAACAGGATCTGCAGCAGGTGAATGGACCGGCAGGTCTGGAAACCATTGGAATGGGCGGAGATGCCCCGCATGGCGTGCATGGCCACAGGCCGGCCTATCATTTTCTCGTGGCGCTCGCCCTTCATGTCGGTCCAGGCGCGCTCGATAACAATCTCTTTTTCAAATGCCGCCTCGGCGAGCTGCGCCGCGATGGATCGGATCTGATCAGCACTTACGCCAGTTCGCTCACTCACCATTTCTGGCGCATATTGGCCATCGAGATATTTGTCGGTCAGCAGGCGAAAGGCAGGACGCGCGGTCAGGCCATTGTCGAGTTGAATCTCTCCACGAAGATCAGGCTTTACGCCTTTCCCATTGTAGGGAATGGCCTTTTTACTTTCGCGGTCGAGGACCAGCGCATTGCCATCGGCATCGCGGGCAAACAGGCCGTGGTCGGCAGTGCCCGGCGCATCAATCACCAACCAAGGCGCATTCGTATAGCGCAGCAGGTAATCGACATCGACTTTGCCAGCCTTAAGCAGCTCATGCACAAGCGCCAGCACAAAAAGGCCGTCGGTGCCCGGGGTGATACCGACCCATTCGTCGGCCACAGCGTTGTAGCCCGTCCGCACCGGATTGATGGCAATGGTTTTCTTGCCGCGTCGCTTCAGTTCCGCCAGCCCGAGCTTGATCGGGTTGGAGTCATGATCTTCGGCCACGCCAAAAAGCATAAACAGCTCGGTATGCTTCCAGTCCGGTGAACCGAACTCCCAAAAAGCGCCACCAAATGTGTAAATTCCGGCGGCAGCCATGTTCACAGAGCAGAAGCCACCATGGGCCGCAAAATTAGGCGTCCCAAATTGCTGGGCCCACCAGCCGGTGAAGCTCTGGCTTTGGTCGCGCCCTGTGAAGAATGCCAGCTTTTTGGGATCGTCCTTGCGCACGTCGCCCAGCCAGCCTGTGGCTATCTCCAGCGCCTCGTCCCATTCGATCTCTTCGAACTTGCCTTCGCCGCGCTCGCCAACACGTTTAAGCGGTTTGCGCAAACGTGCCGGCGAATAGTGCTGCATGATGCCAGCTGAACCTTTGGCGCACAGCACGCCGCGGTTCACCGGGTGGTCATTATTGCCTTCAATGTAGCGGATCTTCTTGGTGCCGGTGCCATCGTCACGCAGGTGCACGTTGATGCCACACCGACAGGCGCACATGTAGCAGGTGGTTTTTTGCACCTCATCAGAGACGTGGGGCGAAGTATCCACACGGACGTGATCGTTCATAATGTTTCTCCCCCCAAGGACGCGCTAGCCGCAGCTCGCCAACCCGCAATACGCCACAAACTCCCACAGTGACCAAATGGACACCGAGCAAACCGCGGCTGGTGCAGACCTAGCTCGTAATCAAAAGCCCCGATGGGGCCAGACTGATGAACTGATGGGCCCAGACCACATATATGCAATTATTGAGACTTTTTGTCCCGATAATATGGTAGTTGCATGCCATTAAAGGCGCTCGTGGGAAAGGCCGGGTGGCTGTAGTTTCCGAATTTCTACAGATCTTGCGCTTTGCAATGGACTTCCCCGGACCCAAGCCCATTTGGTTTTGCAGACAATATTGGGACTTTGAGATGCTTACCGATACAGACACGAACACGGCTTCAACCGACTCAAAGATCAATCTGGTCGCCGAACGTCACGGCGATCACATCGGCATGCAGTCAGGCATCGAACTGCACCCCAATTTTTACGACCTATTGAATGAGACCCACGCCCGCACCGCCACCGGGGTTGGAGCCCCCTGCCTGGTGTCTCACCTGGTGTTCCTGTCCGATGAAGATAGCCACCAGCAAGACAGGGATGCGGTGCGCCGGTTCGCTGATCTGCCCGATCACAAAATCATCGAGCTGGAAGGCAACCACGCACAGATACAAACGCCCCAGGGGCTCTTGAAATGGGCCAGGCACACGGAATTCAGCTCCTACACGCTTTTTCAGGAAGATCCCGACGAGGACGCCGACAAGCTCACTCTGGCGGAAACCATATCAATGGGCTGGCCCATAGACGGCGCCGGCAAATTGCTGCTGGCTCTTCGGGTACATGTCGATGGCGGGGACGAAATGCTTTGGTGGCGCGACTGGGAGAAGCGTCCGACCAATGAGCCAAGCGGGTGCCTGAGCCGCATCAATGGTGGTCGCGCTATCGTACGCACCAATTTCGTGCCCGGCGCCGACGGATTCAGTCACATTCACATTAAAGATTTAAGCGGCAACGACCGCGTTCGTGGCCGCGTGACCCAGCGCATCCTTGATATTGAAACCTATCGCATTTTGTCGCTTCTAGCCCTGACCGCCATCAAGACCATTGGCCCGCGCATTGCATCATTTGACAATGGAATCGCCGCCATCGCGCGGGACTTGTCCAGCAATCGCGACACAGATGATGAGCAGCTTCTCGGCCGCATCACCAGCATTGCGGCGGATATTGAGGAGCTAGCCGTCAGCTCGCAATTCCGCCTCACGGCCTCCCGTGCCTATGCCGGAATCGTGGAAAGCCGCATGGCAGATTTGCGCGAAGAGAAAGTCGACGGATATCAGCGCTTCACCAGCTTCATCAAACGTCGTTTGCAGCCCGCCGTGCGGACGATTGATTCTATACTTGAGCGACAGCGTCAGGTCTCAGCCCGCGTGGCGCGTATATCGGACCTGTTGCGCGCCCGTGTGGATGTGGCTCTGGAGAAGCAAAACCAAAGCCTGCTAGCGTCCATGGATGAGCGTGTGACCCAGCAGCTCAAGCTCCAAAAAACCGTCGAGGGCCTGTCTGTTATTGCCATCAGCTATTATCTGATCGGCATTGTGGTCGTGTATTTCCTCAAGCCGATCAGTGAGATGGTGGACATACCGCAGATGAAACTACTGACGATTGTGGCAGTACCACTGATCTTGGTGTTCGTCTGGACCGTCATCACGCGCGTGCGCAACAATAGCGACTAGCGCAACGAAAGGTCTCGCGGGTCTTCTTTAAGCTGCGTCCGCCGATCGCCTGGCCTGCGATTTCGCCACGTCAAATACGTCCCAACCAATAATGTCGGCATCGCTATCGGCAAATAAGTCCGGCGCGGCGGCAACGGCGGGCCCCGCAAGATATATTTGAGCCGACGGCGCAACTTCACGCAGCCGTTTCACCGCTTGCGCCGCCTCATCGGACCTTTGGGTCGTGCCAACACCGAGGGCGATCATATCTGTCTGGTTGAAACGCAAGAAACTGAGCGCAGCTTCATTGAGGTCAGGATTTTCCAATTGAACTACATCCCAACCGGCATCGCTGAAGGCGCGCGCGGCAACGCTGGCACCGAGCGTGTGCTGCGTATCGCTTAGTGAAGCCATGAAGACCCGACCCGCAAACGGCTTCAAACTATCATGACCGGGCACGGTGGCGTTGAAATTTTGAACGGCAGTTTGCAGCCTGGCCACGCCAATTGTGACATCTGCAAATGACAGCCGGTCATCAACCCACGCCTCACCGAGCTCCCGCGCCACCGGCGAAATGACCATGTGCACGAAATTCTGGAACGAACAGTCCGACCCGCCGAGCGAACACAGAGCTGCTACAGCTTTCTTAGTGCTGGGCATAAGTGCAGTGCACGCGGCCGGCGAAAAGCGCCAAGACATATCACCACTAAAGCCTGATAGCGGCGACTGAGAGCTCGAGTTAAGACTGTTTTGGGGGTCGCTCATGACGAGAGACTAGCAAAATCAAGTGGTTTTGCGAGGCCACCCATGTCGTTTCAACCCATGGGAGGCAGGCTCAACTCAGCGGGAATCCAACCACTCAAGTGGGTGTTAAAATTCTCACGCCAGCTGATAAGCGGACCCCTGCACACCGACAGTGTTGAGATTCGCTTCCAGCTCCCAAACGATTGGCCGTGCAGCCAAACGGGCCATCGATCCCTGGAAAATGAGGGAGATGTCCGAAAATGGCTTTAATTCTCTCCGTCAGCCTTTGGCAGAGGATCTCTTGACCAAGGCGCCAGCCCCTCAACTTGTCAGCCTCGCTTACCCCCTGTACTGTCAATATAAGTTTACATGCAGAGGTCTTGATGGTCGCCTTCCCCTTCTCCGCAATCGTCGGTCAGCACGAAATGAAACGTGCCATCCTCATGACGGCGGTATGTCCCCAACTTGGGGGTGTGCTGGTATTCGGTGATCGTGGTACCGGCAAATCCACCGCCGTGCGCGGGCTGGCCGCTCTGCTACCGACAATGAAGACCCGGAAGGGTTGCCGATACAATTGCCCACCAGACGCGCCCGCAGATGCTTGCAAGCTGTGCTCCAGCGGCAAACCGCCCAGGCAAGAGACGCGCAGCACGCCGGTCATAGACCTCCCCTTGGGCGCCAGCGAAGACCGTGTTTGTGGCTCGCTGGACCTCGAACGCGCTCTTACTGCCGGCGAAAAGGCCTTCGAGCCCGGGCTGCTGGCCAGCGCACATCGCGGCTACCTTTACATTGATGAAGTGAACCTGCTGGAAGACCATATCGTCGATCTGTTGTTGGATGTTGCTGCTTCTGGCGAAAATCTGGTTGAGCGCGAAGGCCTTTCCGTCCGCCATCCAGCAAAATTTGTTCTGGTGGGGAGCGGAAACCCGGAAGAAGGAGAATTGCGTCCACAATTGCTCGACAGGTTTGGCTTGTCTGTGGACGTGGCGGCCCCCAGCGAAATCAAAGACCGTGTTGAAGTGGTTCGCCGCCGTGAGGCGTTTGAAGATAATCCGCAAGCCTTCTGTGCCCGGTTTGAGAAGGAAGACGCAAAAGTGCGGCGAGCCATCAATCGCGGCAAGAAATTGCTGGCGGAAATGGACGCCCCCGACGAAGTGCTGGAAACTGGCGCGATGATTTGCCTGCGCCTCGGTGTTGATGGCCTGCGCGGCGAGTTGACCTTGCTGCGCGCCGCTAAAGCCCACGCGGCACTGCAAGGGCGAAAGACCGTCACCCGCGCAGACCTTGTTGAAATTGCCCCCATGGCCCTGCGCCACCGCCTGCGCCGCGACCCGCTGGACGAGGCCGGCTCGACCACCCGCGTGGAACGCACGTTGAACGAATTGAGCCAAACCAGCGACACCCAGGGCACGGCCTAAGCTTCCATGAACCTACACCTGCGCCAAAGCGAAACCAGCACAGCGGTGGAAAGCCACTTGGCTGCGCTGCTGCCCGGCGTTAACGACGCGCCAACCGACGCCCGGCATCTTGAATTGGCGACACAGTGGCACGAGGCACGCCTTGCCATTGCGCTGATCACATTAAAGCAAGCAGGGGTACGCGCCCTACGACTGAAGGGCCGTCATGGCCCGGCTCGCGATGTGTGGTTGGCGGAGCTGGCCCAGAGTGCCGCTGAAACTGGTCTCTCCACCCACCGCATCACCAGCGCCACGCCGACATCGCAATTGCTGCCGGGCCTCGACCTTGCAGCGACCTTGGATGCCGGACGCCCTGTCCACACCCAAGGTATGATCGAGCGGGCTTCCGGAGGCATTCTGATCGTTTCCGGCGCTGAACGCTTGTCGCCAGAGGCGGCGACCATTTTGGCGCAAGCTCTCGACGATCAAGATGTGCGTGTCGTCGCTCTGGATGAAGCGCTGGAAGATGAAGACGCACAGATACCGGGCCCCCTCGCCACGCGCCTGCCGGTAACCGTAAAAACCGATGGCATACCCCTTGCGATCTGCGGCCAAGATACGGTTCAAAACGCTGCCAGCGCCAGCACCGCTTCCATATCGCTCGAACTGCAAACAGCGCTGGCACAAGCGCTTGAAACCATTGGTGAGCCGTCGGCGCGAACCTTGTTGGCCTGTTGCGAAGTGACAAAAGCGCTGGCAATGATGAAAGGCGATCTGAAAGCAAATTCGGCCCACGCACACCACGCCTTGCAACTCGTGCTCGGGGTCACACTTACCCCTCCTCGACAGGAAAATGATGAGCATGAGGCCGAGACGCCAGAACCAGAGGCTGAGCTAGAACCACAGCTGGAACGAAACACGCAGCAAAACGAACAGCCCCACGACGCTACCGACAGCGCAGAGGCAAGCGGCGAAGATATGACTGTCGAGACGGAGCATGGTGCGACGCTGGACCCCGCTCATCTGATGGCAATGGCCTCACAATTGGCGGAGCGTGAAAGCAACCGATCGCCAAAGGCATCAACAGGTGCCGGTGCAAAGCGCAAGAACACGCGGCGCGGCCGCCCGGCGGGCCACAGCGAAAACCCGCCATACCCAGATGCACGCCCGGACATTCTGGCAACCCTGCGAGCAGCCGCACCTTGGCAGAAAATTCGTGCCAAGACCGCGCCTGATCACATGGCAGATCGCGTTCTCATCCGCTCAAGCGACTTCCGCTACAAGCGTTTGCACCACCCCCGCGAAACCGTAACGATCTTCATCGTTGACGCCTCAGGCTCCACCGCAACCCAACGCCTTGGCGAGGCCAAAGGTGCCATCGAGCGCCTGTTGGCCGACTGTTATGTGCGACGGGACAATGTAGCGTTAGTCGCCTTTCGCGGGCGGCAAGCCGAAATATTACTCGAACCCACCCGCAGCCTCGTTCGCGCAAAAAGGGGACTTTCTTCCCTGCCC
>JBCDIB010000036.1:0-12593 GCA_038749385.1 Pseudomonadota bacterium
CAGCCCGGCAAGCAATCGCAGGGCTGGCGGCGCGCGAAACTCTCGCCATACCTTTTGCGATGCAGCTGATATTCAGGTGGCTGGCGTGTCCAAATGGACCTTGGCCAAATATCTGCGCACCATCCCCGGTCGCGGTGGCGTCGGCACTTATTGCCATACCAAATCGGTGCACATCGACACGTATAAAAAACGCGACTGGAACTGGGCTTGCCGGAAACGCAAGCGCCGCCGCGGCTAGAAGCTTCCAAGACTGTAGCCTGTTGCGGTGCAACATCACCGGCGATAACCAGGCTGATGAATTCACCGCGACTTTTTGGCTTTTGGCCAAAATTTAGGGTTGCAACACCCTCTATGGCTGGCTATTTCACAGCCACGGTGCGCCCTTCGTCTATCGGTTAGGACGCCAGGTTTTCAACCTGGAAAGAGGGGTTCGATTCCCCTAGGGCGTACCAGTTTCCAGCTTCGCATGAGTCGTAGTAGCCAAGTCGGCATCCGCCCGCCTCAAATAGAGAGCGGGTATTTTTGTGCCTGTTCGTGGAAGGCAGCAAGTTCGGTCAACAATGCCTCCAGCCTGTCCAGCGGCACCATGTTGGGGCCATCACTGGGTGCGTTGTCCGGATCCTGGTGGGTTTCGATAAACACGGCCCCAACACCGATTGACACTGCAGCACGCGCCAGTACCGGCACGAACTCCCGTTGGCCGCCACTGCTGGTTCCTTGCCCACCGGGTTGTTGCACGGAATGTGTGGCGTCGAAAACGACCGGGTAGCCGGTGCGTTCCATGATGGGCAAACCCCGGAAGTCGGTTACGAGAGTGTTGTAACCAAAGCTCGTGCCCCGGTCGCACAGCATGATCCGCTCATTGCCGGTGCTGGCGATTTTGGCAGCCACGTTTGCCATATCCCAGGGCGCCAGAAACTGGCCCTTCTTCACATTGATGGCCCGGCCCGTTTGGCCAGCGGCAAGCAACAGGTCGGTTTGCCGACACAAAAAGGCGGGGATCTGTAACACATCGACAACGGCACCAACGTCCGCACATTGCTCAGCGGTGTGAATATCCGTCAATACTGGGGCGCCACTGCTTCCACGCACCGAGTCCAGCACCTTCAATCCCTCATCGACACCCAGCCCACGCTGGGTGGTGATCGACGACCGGTTGGCCTTGTCGAAACTGCCTTTGAAGATGAAGTTTAGACCAAGCCTTGCGCACATTTGCGCCACCTGACCACCGATCATCTGCGCATGGTCCGTGCTTTCAAGCTGACACGGTCCGGCAATGATGGTGAGAGGCTCATGCTTGGCGATTTGAAAGTCGCCGACTTGCACTGAATTGGCTTTGATCATGTTGCTTTCATTCGATCTGAGGAACCATTAGCGGTTCAGAATAGCTTCAATGCGGGCAATATCTTCAGGGTTGTTCAGCTCCCAGAACATGTGGTCACCGGCGGGCACTTCTACACATTTGATCGGTACGCCGTTCTCGAGGAAGCGCAGCTGCTCCAGCCCTTCTGTGGCCTCCAATGTGCCGGACTTGGCAGCCATATATTCGGACAATGCGGCAGGCGTGTAGGCGTAGAGGCCAACATGGTGAAACACGTCCGGGTTGGTCGGGTCAAAAGAGCCCGGAGCCTTGTAAGGCACCACTTCCTTGGAAAAATACAGTGCTTGATGGGCAGCATCGAAAACGGCCGTCGTGCCACCAACGCGGCCATGGCGTCGGTCCTCGGTGAAATTGGCATAGGTTTCCCCGTCGCAAGCCAAAACCGGCGTGGCAACCGCCGCTTCCTCTCCAACGCCCGCCATGGCCTCCAGCAATGCTTCCACAAAGTGCGGTGGTGTGAGGGGCGCATCGCCCTGTAAATTGACGACCAGGCGGGGCGATATGTCGAGCCGCCCCAGCGCATCGGCGCACCGCTCAGTGCCGTTGGCGCAGCTTTCGGCGGTCATCACCACATCCGCGCCAAAGGCCTTGGCAGCGTCCGCGATGCGATCATCATCTGTGGCCACATAGACTGCGTCCACACCCTTGGCAGCCATCGCTGCCTCCCAGGACCGCTGGATGAGAGACTTCTCGCCGTCCGGCCCGCGCAGGGTCTGCAACGGCTTGCCGGGGAAGCGTGTGGACGCATAGCGCGCGGGGATGAAAACGACACTGTCCATAGTCTAGCTCGTTTCCTTTTGCTCACCGGCTTGGCCATCATCCGATAGGCCCTGCTTTATCGTAACCCTTTCGCCGGACGTGGCGTCCTTGAGTTTTTCGCCCAGGTCGCCACTGTCCACCAAACGAAGATTGAGATCGCGCTGCGGGAATGGAATGGCGATGCCTTCCTCGTCGAAACGCTCGACAATCTGGTGACGGATCTCGTTGCGCGTGGCAATGCCATCGGACAGGTTCGCAAGATAGATGAACAGCTGGAAGTCCAGGGACGAGCCGCCAAAGTCATTGAATAGCACCCACGGCGCAGGCTCGTTGAGCACTTTCGGGTGGTCCATGGCGATATCGAGGAGCAATTGCTCCACCAAGCGCGTGTCGGAGCCATAGGCCACGCCCACCACAATGTCGTTACGCGCATTGCGGTTCTTATGCGTCCAGTTGTTCACAGTGCCATTGATGAATTCCGAATTGGGTATCGTCACTGTCTTCTGGTCGAACAGATTTAGCTGCGTTGCCCGCACAGAGATTTGGCTGACCACGCCGTCATAGCCACCCACCGTCACGATATCGCCAACCTTGATGGGTCGCTCGACCAGCAGGATGAGGCCAGACACAAAGTTCTGCACGATGTTCTGCAAGCCAAAACCGATGCCGAGCGACAAGGCGCCCGCAACAATCGCAAGGCTGGACAGATTAATACCCGCCGACGTGATGCCTATCAGGGCCGCCAGCGCGATACCGGCATAGCCAACGCCTTTGCGGATGGAATCACGTACCCCTGAATCCACTCGGCTCCGAGCCAGAACGCCAGCGTCCAGCCATCGCTGGAACAGCCGGACGAGGAAATACACGCCAATAAAGGTGAGAAGGCCAAACAAGATGCCCGAGAGCGAAATTCGCACAGAGCCGACTTCAAAGCCGGTGAAAATGCGCCGTGCACCCCCGGCAATGTCTGTGAGTTGGGCACCCCATTGCAGGGCGATGAGCGGCAGCCCGATGCCGAGTACAGCTACAAAACCAACCACTCCAAACAGCAAACCGGCTTGCTCTATGCCGCGCTGGTCGAGATCCATGGCCTCACGGGTGCGTTGACCCAAACGTGTCTGTGAAAACACACCTTCGCGGCCCACCTCACGGCTGGCGATATAGCCAAGATACATCGTCGTCAGGATGGCGCCGGTGACAACGAACTGGCGCGATATGAAGGATGCAAGACCGATGTAACCCAGCAGAGCTGATCCGAAAATCGCCAGCGCAATGGCATACAGCACCAGACGCAGGGACAAGGGCCATGGGCAACCGGGCAGCTTAAACGCAGGCGTGGGTGGAGGCGCGGTCTGTGCGGTTGCAACATCGCTTTCAGCGTCTTCGGGCGCAGCAAGCAAAGCGTTTTCGGCGGGTTCAACTTTGGGCTGCACGGGGCGACCGATGGCCATCAAAAAGATAATCACGCCTTGGCCAATGGCCGCGATCAGACCGGTCAGCAGGCTGAATTCAACTGACGCACCCAAAATCCCGGCGATGCCATTGCCAGCATAAACGGCGGTATAGGCGAAAGCGGAGGCAATGATCAGCACCCGGAGCCGCTCGGCACCATGGTTTGTGAGTGGCACCAAGCGCCAGAGAGGGCGCCGGGGCACAAGTACAGCCGACGAAAGATACCAGATGAACGCCAACCCGGTGACGCAGATACCGCCGAGACGCAGGAGCGCCGAAACCTTCGGTCCCATGAGACCCGCCCACTGCATCATGGCGTACATGCCGGCCAGACACACCGCTACGAGCAGCGATTTTGAGATGGCCCGCCAAAACGCAATGTTGAGCTTTGTAAATAGCTTCGGCTCCGTTTCCATGCGTTTGCGGGCGAGGCCCTTTGCGATGGTGCGACGCAGCACAACCCAGACTAAAAACGCGATGGCAAAACCAAATGCGATGGCGCCTAGAAATGCGCCCGCTTCAGTTTTCACATTGAGCACCGCCCAGTTTTTGATCAGCAGGCGGACTTCCGTCAGGCGCACGCGATAGGCGTTCAGCCCCTCGGTGAAGAGGCTGCCGTCCACATCAGTCTTGTCCAAAACCCGGCGGGCAAATGCGTCGCGCCGCAACTCCGATATGGTGTCACGGACCTCAATGGTTGTGTTTATGGCCGAGTTCAGCGCGACGCTGCGGGCCTGCAGCCGCTGCACTTGTCCATCAAGCTCTTCGCGCTGGCGGGAGACCGACACATCCTCTGTGGCCCCATCGGCAGGCGCATCGCCCAAACCAGTAAGGGCATCACGGGATGTGTTAAGCCGGGTCTCTACGGTGTCTAGCAACTCCTGCGCTTCAACCAGCAGGGCATCAGCCTCGACGCGAAGCTCCGCCAGCCTGGCATCATCTTCACCGGCTGCCTCAAAGGCATTCTTCAGGCTGTCAGCGCGGCGCTCAATACCCTGAATGGCGGCGTTCTCCGCCTCGCCTGTGGCGGATAGGACTTGCGCGAAAGCGTTCGGGACAAACCCGAAATTTTGAGGCGCAGCAAATAGAAAAGCGAATGCGAAAAACGCAACTTGAAACAAACGTAAGGTCATGAAGTCTCGATAGGCCAGATAACAAAAGCTGTCTAATTGTGATCGGCTCCGACCACAGCCTTCCCGTCCACCCAAACTTGGGCGATGTTCTGGCGGCCGGCATTGAAAATGATCTGCTGAACGCGATCGGCCAAAGGCAGATCTTCCAGCACGCGGGCAATATTCGAGCCTGGTGCGGAGAGATCCAACACAATGGCATCAAAGCGATTGCCAGAATCAAACGATCCGATGGGCAGGTCCAAAGCTATACCGCCGCCTCGGGTGGCCAGGTGAAGGGCTGTGATGAAGTCCACCCGACTGTCCGGCGTGCCGCGCTCGGAACCGTCAACAGAGGGGTCCACCCCCTCCTCCAGCATGCGCGACGAATGCACTGTGTGGCGGGCATTCTCGAGCAATGACGGGCTTGGACCGCCAGAGATATCCGTGCCCAGACCCACATGAAGCCCCTTGGCCAGAGCCGCGCGCAGCGGAAAGACCGCATTGGAAAAGTAGATGTTCGACAGGGGGCAATGGGCCACCGCTGCGCCCTGTTGCACAAGCTGATCCATATCATCCGTCGACAGCATGGGGCCGTGGGCCAACACCGTGTGGCGGCCGACCAGGCCGAAATCGCTCAGGGATTGTGTGTCCGATTTGCCGTGGCGGTCCAACACGTAATTGTGCTCCCAGTCGCTCTCCGACACATGGGTCTGCACGTGCGCGCCTGTCTCGGCCGCCATCTCCCCCAGCCCATCCAGACATTTATCCGTGCATGAAGGTATGAAGCGTGGGGTAATGACGGGTTTAACGGTGGCGGCTTCATTGCCCGGCATGGCCCGCACATCTTCGATGAAGGCCTGGGTGCCGTCGAGGGCCGCACCCGTGGAAGCGTCGCGGTAGAAATCTGGACACTCGTCCGGGTTGTCCATGGCAAGACGCCCCACCAAAGCGCGCTGACCGTGCTCAAGGCAAAGCTTCGCCAAAAGCAGGGTGGCCTTATTGTGGATGGTGCCAAAATAAAGCCCGGTCGTCGTGCCGTTGGCCAGCAGCGTCTGCACCAGATCGGAATAGGATTTGCGGGCAAACTCCACATCCTCATAGCGCGCCTCCAGCGGAAAAGTGTGTTGCTGCAACCAGTCTTCCAGAGGCACCTGCAAGGCCCGGCCCATTTGCGGCCATTGAGGTGCGTGGATGTGCAGATCGACGAGGCCGGGCAGCAGAATTTCATCGGGTCCCAGCGTCCGAATATCATCGGTCCGTATGCGGATGATTTCCCTAGCGTCGGCATGGTCAGCATCCAGCACGGCAGCTATCTCGCCGTCTTCCTTCACCAGCACAAGCGCATCATCCCAGGTGCGCAACTTGTCCGGCGTCGGCGCGTCGGCCACGGCACCACGCAGGGCAAATTCAAACTTCGGAGGTGTGCTGTCTGGCATAATGTGTCCGGCTAGAGCGACGTGTCGGGCCGTGCTGCATCTGTGATGCGCAGCTGAGGCATCTGTCGGCCCTGATAGTGGTTGATCGTGGCCGACCCTGCAATGTGTAACGGTCCATCGCCCGCCAAAAGCGCGTCGCCCAAGGGCGTATCAAGCGCGCGGAAAGCGATGGCTTTCAGCTGGCCGCCATCGCCAGACGACAGCGTCACGGCCACATGGTTCTGGCCCACAACCTTACCATACATGGGCCGGTGGCTCGGCAGACCAAACACCGGCTGAGGCGATCCTGCACCAAAGGGCCCGGCCCGCTCCACCTCTTCGATCAGATTGATCTTCATGGCGCTAGCCGTCAGCGCGCCATCGATTTTCAGTTCATTGGTGGCGATTGCGTCGGCGACTGGCGCCGACAATTCTGCCTCGAGAAACGCCCGCAAATCACCCAAACGGCCTTTGTGCATAGTAAGCCCGGCGGCCATGGCGTGGCCACCGCCCTTCACCAATATGCCTTCCGCAACCGCCTTGCGAACGGCGGCACCGATGTCCACACCCGCCAGCGACCGGCAGGAGCCGGAGCCTTTCCCGTTGCGGTCAAACGCAATGGCAATAGATGGGCGTCTGAAACGGTCTTTCAGGCGTGAAGCAAGAAGACCCACAATGCCGGGGTGCCAATCGTCATTATGGGTGAGCAGCAGACTGGGAGGCGCGGCACTGTCCATTTCGGCCTGCGCTTCGGCCATGGCCTCATCCAGCATGTTGGCTTCAATGGCCTGACGCTCGCGGTTCAGCGCCTCCAACTGGTCCGCGATTTCATCAGCTTCGGCGCTATCGGCCAGTGTTAGCAAACGGGCACCGAGGGCGGCATCGCCTATACGACCGCCGGCGTTGATGCGTGGGCCAAGCAGAAACCCCAGATGATAGGGAGATGGCGGACCATCAAGCCGCGCCACACGGCCCAGTGCTGTCAGCCCCGCATTGCTTTGCCGGCGCATGATTTCCAAACCCCGGCGCACAAATGCCCGGTTAACGCCCCGCAGTGGCACCACATCGCAAACGGTCCCCAAAGCCACCAGGTCGAGCATAGCCATAAGGTCAGGCGCGCCTGGGATATTCCTCTTTCGGAGCTCTCGAGCCGTGCCCACAAGAGCCATGAACACCACACCCGCTGCGCATAAGTGGCCCTGGCCGGACAGATCGTCCTGTCGATTAGGGTTCACATGGGCCGTGGCGGGCGGCAACTCGGTGCCCAATTGGTGGTGATCGAAGATCAGAATGTCCATCGACAAGCGGTCAGCTTCCGCGAGCGCTTCAATGCTGGTGGAGCCGCAGTCCACCGTGATGAGCAGAGTGTGGCCCTTGCCGTGCAGTTCACGCACGGCATCAGGGTTTGGGCCATAGCCTTCAAATATCCGGTCGGGAATATAAATCTCCGGCGTCAGCCCGAAGGCATTCAAGAACCGGTACATCAGGGCAGACGATGTGGCCCCATCCACATCATAGTCGCCGAAAACAGCAATGCTCTCACCGTCGGCGATGGCCTGAGCTAGCCGTGTGCAGGCGGCGTCCATATCGGTGAGTGTTGAAGGGTCCGGCAGCAGGTCGCGAATGCTGGGTTGCAGATAGATATTGGCGTCCTCAGACACCACATCGCGGGCGGCCAGAATGCGGGAAACCACATCGGAAATGCCCATATGATCCTGGGCGATTGCCTGTGCCCTCGCCGTCTGCGCCGGGTTCAGGCGCGACACCCAGCGCTGTTCGGATAGCGACCGCTCGACGCCAAGAAAGGCTCTATCATGTGGTGACGAAGGCATGCTCTGCGATTGTCAGAACCGTAAGCCCGGCGCAAGGGGCCGAACACACACAAGCAATCCGCAAACGGCTGCAATTCGTACGCCGATCATGCCGCTCATAACAGCCACCCATCTTATGAACATTATCGTTCTGGTGCTTGTCATAAGCCAGATCACCGCCGGCTCTCCAGGTATGGACGTCGCCTACGGGCCAGACAGCCCGGCGCGCCGCATACTGACAAGCATCTATGGCGCGATATTGCTGAGCAGCGCAGCGGCTTTGGTGGTAGCAGCACTTGCTGGAACCGGGCAGCGCTGGCTGGTGTTCAGTGCCAGCCTGTTTGCCGTACAATTGATCTATAAGCTGACAACAATATTCGCCATCGGACTTGGCAATCCGGTGGTGGTGGCCAACGCTTTGATCTGCGTGCCGCTGGCCCTCTCCGTCGGATGGATCGTGTTGAACGCCTAAAGCCCGGTATATTTGAACTTATCGAACGTTGTGTGCTTGGTGTTCACCTCGCGCACGGTGCCGGTGGCGGCGCGCATGACAATTGTGTCGGTCTGGATCATGCCGGGTGAGAACTTCACCCCCGCGAGCATCGTGCCATCAGTCACACCCGTGGCGGCGAACAACACGTCACCTTTGGCCAAGTCTGTTAGCTCATATTTGCGCTCGGGATCATCGATGCCCATGCGCTTTGCACGGTCAACTTTCTCCGGGCTATTGAGCTGCAAACGCCCCTGCATCTGACCGCCGGTGCACCGCAGAGCTGCAGCGGCCAGCACACCTTCCGGCGCACCGCCGATGCCCAGATAAATGTCGATGCCAGTCTCGTCTGGGTCCGTCACATGGATAATGCCTTGCACGTCGCCATCGCCAATCAAACGGATGGCAGCTCCTGTCGCCTTCACCTCTTCGATCAAGGCGGCGTGTCGAGGGCGATCCATGATGCAGGCCGTGATGTGTTCCGGCTCGACGCCCTTGGCTTTGGCCAACGCTTCGATGTTTTCGGTGGCGGATTTGTCGAGATCCACCAAGCCCTCTTCATAGCCCGGACCGATGGCAATTTTGTCCATGTAAACGTCCGGCGCATTCAGCAGGCTTCCACGTTCGGCCAGCGCAAGCACGGCCAGCGAATTGGGCTGGTCTTTGGCACACAAGGTCGTGCCTTCCAGCGGGTCGAGGGCGATATCAACCTTCGCGCCATGGCCCAGCCCCACCTCTTCGCCAATGTACAGCATTGGGGCTTCGTCGCGCTCGCCCTCGCCGATCACCACCACCCCTTCAATAGGAAGGGCATTAAGCTCGGCACGCATGGCGTCGACCGCGGCTTGGTCCGCTTGTTTTTCATCACCACGGCCCCGCATTTTGGCGGCGGCTACTGCGGCGCGCTCGGTCACACGGACGATTTCGAGCGTTAAAATACGGTCCAGCGTGTCGGTGAAAGAAGCGTCAGCCATGATGTGTCCGTTTCGTTTGAATGTCGTTTTGGGGCTGGAAAGTTTGAGATTTTTCTAGAAATGCTCAATTCGGATCATCTGCGGATCGCTGACGAGATAACCATCTTTAGCGATGGCAGCGATGGACGTGTCTATGGCGTCCCGCGTGGTGCCGTGGGTGATGAGAATGATCATCTTCGCGTCGTCCGGTTCGTCGCGGCGCTGGCGCTGCACAATGCTCTCCAGAGAAATGGAATTGTCGGCCATGTGTCCGGCGATTGCAGCGAAAACACCGGCTTTGTCCGTGACGTGCAGGCGTAGGTAGAAGCGCGCGTCGGGGCGTGGCTCGGCCCTTTCGAAGGGTATCAGCGTCGATGCGGAGACTCCAAATGTCGGGATTTCCGTTCCTCTGGCCAAATCCACCACATCACCAGCCACGGCGGACGCTGTGGCCTTGCCGCCGGCGCCGGGGCCTTGAAGGACGGTCGCTCCAATATAGTCGCCCTCAATGGCGACCGCATTGGTGACACCGTCGATAGAGGCAATCGCCGAATTGACCGGCACCATAGTGGGATGCACGCGCTGGATAACGCCGCCCTCGCCCCGCATGGCAAAGCCCAGAAGGCGAATACGATAGCCCAGCTCGGCCGCAGCGCTCATGTCGGTGGCGGTGATTTTGGTAATACCATCGACCTCAATTTCGGCAGAGGCAGGCTCGGTACCGAAGGCAATCGAAGTCAGAAGCGCCAGCTTATGGGCTGCGTCATAACCTTCAATGTCGAAGGTGGGATCCGCCTCGGCATAGCCAAGCGCCTGCGCGTCGGCCAAGCAATCGTCAAATGAGATGCCTTCCTTTTCCATCCGGGTGAGGATGTAATTACAGGTGCCGTTTAGAATGCCGTAAATGCGGGTCACATCATTGGCGGCCAGCTGTTCGCGCAGGGCCTTGATGACTGGAATTCCCCCTGCCACAGCGGCTTCGAACAAAATTGTCGTGTCGTTTTCATCGGCCAGCTTGGCGAGGGCCAAACCATGATCTGCCAGCAATGCCTTATTGGCAGTGATGACCTTCAAACCCCGTGCAAGCGCCGCTTCAACGCTTGTTTTCGCGTCGCCGTCTGCACCGCCAATCAATTCGACGAAAGCGTCTATGTCAGCAGATTCTGCCATGTCTGTGGGGTCGGAAAACCATTTGGCGGCCGATAGATCCACGCCGCGATCCTTGTTGCGGTCGCGGGCGCAAACGGCGGCAATTTCGATCCGGCGACCGGTGCGCTGGGCCAAGAAGTCGGCTTTGGTCTGCAGCATACGCAAAAGCTCCGCGCCAACCGTGCCCAGCCCGGCAATACCGAGGCGCAAAGGGGGGAGCGAAGAAGAAGTCATAATCAGGGTCCGAAGCTAAAGGCCAAACAGATTGGGGCCAGCCCAATCGAGTTGCGCACCTTGTGAAGGCTTTCCCAAGGCGACGCAAGGCAATCTGGCCAAAGCTCAGCGGTTCAAACCATTGAAATGTGGAGACCCGGGCGGTCGGCCAGAAATCAGGCGGCGTTTGGCGTTGCCTGCAGGAAGCGGCGGATGTTCCGGGCTGCCTGACGCACGCGCTGCTCGTTCTCCACGAAGGCAAGCCTCACATGCTGGTCGCCATACTCGCCAAAGCCCACGCCGGGGGCCACAGCTACATCAGCATGCTCGACAAGCATCTTGGCGAACTCGAGGCTACCCATGTGCTTATAGGCTTCCGGTATCTGCGCCCATGCGAACATGGTGGCGGCGGGCACAGGTACGTTGAAGCCGGCATTTGTGAAGCTCTCCACCATCACATCACGGCGGGCTTTGTAGATTTGCCGAGCCTCATCGATAATTGAATCGTCGGCCTTGAGCGCAGCTGTGGCGGCCACCTGAATGGGGGTGAACGCCCCGTAATCGAGGTAGGACTTCACCCGCGTCAACGCGCTGATCAGGCGCTCATTGCCGACGGCAAACCCCATGCGCCAGCCGGGCATGGAATAGGTTTTGGACAGGGACGTGAACTCCACGGCAATGTCCATTGCGCCTTCCACTTCCAGAACGGAGGGCGGCGGCGTGCCGTCGAAATAAATTTCGGAATAGGCAAGATCGGACAGCACAATGAGATCGTGCTGCTTGGCGAAACGAATGACCTCTTTGTAAAACGCCAGATCTGCCGTGTAGGCGGTGGGGTTTGAAGGGTAGTTCAGGATCAGCGCCAAAGGCTTTGGGATGGAGTGACGGACCGACCGGTCCAACGCCTCGAAAAACGCATCACCCGGTTCCGCTGGAATAGAACGAACCACCCCGCCCGACATAATGAAACCAAACGAATGAATGGGGTAAGTAGGGTTGGGCACCAGCACGACATCGCCCGGCGCAGTAATGGCCTGCGCCATGTTGGCGAAGCCTTCCTTAGAACCCAACGTAGCCACTACCTGCGTTTCCGGGTTCAGCTTGACGTTAAAACGGCGCTCATAATAGGCGGCCTGGGCGCGGCGCAGGCCAGTGATGCCCTTGGACGTGGAATAGCGGTGGGTGCGCGGATCCTGGATGGTCTCGCACATCTTATCGACGATCAGCTGAGGCGTTGGCAGGTCGGGGTTGCCCATGCCCAGATCGATAATGTCCCGCCCCGCCGCTCGCGCCGCCGCCTTCAGTTTGTTCACCGGCTCGAACACGTAGGGCGGCAGTCGGCGGGTCTTATGAAAATCGGCTTGAGCGTTTTGCATGGCATTATCGAAAGTTGAGTGTTGAATGTTGCAGTCTTTGCCCGCTCGCCGCCCAAAAGCAAAGCGGCAATGCGCCTTACAACATGGACGACTGCGATTGATTTGCCAGTGTGGACGAACAGCATTCATGCTTGGCCGGTACACTGCAGGTCTGATAAGCGACCTTAGGGAATTGGGGAGAGGTTGATATGAACCGTCATCTGAGACACGGCCTTACGCTGGCGGCGGGGGTTTGCTGCCTAGGCATATTGGCCGCCTGCCAGACGATCTCAGAAGAAGAGTGTGCGGTGGCAAACTGGTCTGATCTTGGCCAACGTGATGGGCAGGCGGGCTATCCCGCGTCCCGCATCGAGCGACACGCAAAGGCCTGCGCAAAAGCGGGTATCGCCGTTGACAGCCAGGCATATCTAGCCTCCCACTCTGTGGGCATACGTAGTTATTGCACGCCTTCGAACGGACTTTCCGTGGGGCGCTCGGGCAGA
>JBCDIB010000037.1:0-12489 GCA_038749385.1 Pseudomonadota bacterium
CCTTGGCGACCTTACCGCCGCCCTTGAACGGCTGGAAACCGTCATCGAAGCCAGGTTGGAACGCCAGCGCACTGTTGAAGAAGTGGAAGATGAAGTTGTACGGATGCGCGCTGACCGCGTTCGCCTGACCGAAAATCTGGACGAAAGCGAAGCCCGTGCTGGCCGTTTGGTTGATGCCAATTCTGAGGTTTCGAACCGGCTTGTCGGCGCGCTTGAGAGCATCCGTGCGGTGCTGGACCGGCATCCGGCCTAACGGCGCACGCTCACACTATCGGCGCGATTTGCGCGGGCCGTAAATGCGCCGCGTTCCCGCTCCACGGTCGCCACGAATCTACCAATGTCAGCCCATCAGTTTTAAGCGAGTTTCCATGCCACAGATCGTCGTCAATATTAATGGCAAACCCTATCGTATGGCCTGCGACGAAGGGCAGGAGGCGCATTTGCAATTGCTCGGCCAGCGGCTCGATGGCTACGTTTCAGACCTCAAGGGAAGCGTTGGCGAAATTGGCGACCAGCGCCTGACCGTCATGGCGGGCGTTATGGCCACCGACGCACTGGTGGAAGCCGAAACGCGCATGGCAAAAATGGAAGCCGAGTTGAAAGAGCTACGCGCCCAGGTTGAAGCGCACTCTGCCACCTCCGCCGATGCAAATTCTGAGACCATTGCAAGGTTGGGAGAGGCCACCAAGGCCGTTAATGACATTGCCGACCGCTTAACCGCTCGGCCCGCCGATTAGCCAATACGGACAAGTTGAATATTGGCCTCGCAAACGCGAAGAATTCACCCTATATCCGGAGCTGCTGCGCGGTTCGGCAGGAAAACAGCTTCCTGGGGCCTTACTCTTTTCTAAGGGAGCTGGCTATGGACGGGCTCGTGGGCTCGACTACCCGGCACCCACCTACTTTGTAGGTACCCGGAACAGAGATATTTCCACCGGCCAGCGTGGCACCTAATTCTGGGCCCATATTTTAGCGGCGTGACAGCATGGCGTCTTCTCCACCAAACAAGGTGCAATTGCGAAGACGGGCGCTGTCCCAACGAGATGAACTGGCAGAGACCTTCCGCATCGAAGCAGGGCTACTTGCCGCGGAGATTGCGGGCGGCTTGCCCAAGGCTAAAACTGTTGGTGGCTATTGGCCCATTCGGTCCGAATTTGACCCTCGGCCGGTGATGCAAGCTCTGGCCGATATGGGTGCCAGGCTGGCTCTGCCCGCAGTCTTGGATGAAAGAACAATCGTGTTTCGTGAATTGATCCGGGGGGGCGAACTGGTGCCTGCCGGTTTTGGCACCATGGCACCGGGAGAAGATGCCAAATTGCTGGCACCGGACCTGCTGCTCATGCCGTTGGCAGCTGTAGACTCCATGGGCAACCGTATCGGCTATGGAGCCGGGTTTTATGACCGCTACATCGATGCCGCCGCAAACCGCCCGACTCTTATAGGCCTGTGTTTTGAGTGCCAGCGGTTTGACGCCATTGCCGCCGAGGCGCACGATCAGCCCCTTGACGGTTTGCTGACGGAAGCTGGCCTGCACATGTTTGAGCGACACTAGACGATGCGACTACTTTTCATTGGCGACATGGTGGGCCGCGCCGGGCGACAGATTGTTTACGACAGGTTGCCGGGCCTGATCAGTGATTTGGCACTCGATTTTGTGATCGTGAATGGCGAAAACGCAGCGGGTGGCTTTGGCGTAACCCGTACGATCTTGCAGGACACGCTGGATGCCGGGGCCGATGTGATGACCACCGGTAACCATGTCTGGGACCAGAAGGAGGCATTGGGCTGGGCCGATGAGGAACAGCAGTTCCTGCGTCCTGCCAATTACCCTGCAGGTACGCCTGGCCGCGGCTCCAATCTGTTTGTCGCAAAAAATGGTGCGCAGGTCTTGGTGGCCAATATTATGGGCCGCGTGTTCATGCACCCGGAATTGGATGACCCGTTTGCAAGTGCCGAAACCGTTTTGGGCTCGGCCCCGTTGGGTGCCCAAGCCGATGCGGTGGTGCTGGACTTTCACGCAGAGGCGACCAGCGAAAAACAGTGCTTTGGCCACTTTTGTGACGGTCGCGCGAGCCTGGTTGTCGGCACCCACACCCATGTGCCCACCGCCGATCACCAGGTGCTGCCAGGTGGTACTGCCTATCTGTCGGACGCCGGCATGTGTGGCGACTATGATTCCTCGCTTGGCATGGAGAAGGAAGAGCCGCTGAACCGTTTCGTCACCAAAATCGGGCGAGGGCGAATGGAGCCTGCGAGCGGGCCCGCGACCCTGTGTGGGGTGGGCGTTGAGATATCTGACCGCACCGGATTGGCGGAAGCCGTCGCACCTCTGCGGGTTGGTGGACGTTTGGAAGAGACTGTGCCCTCTTTTTGGGCGTGAATGTGGTTTGCACAATGCGTGGGCCACGCTAGGTTGATCGCATAACAACAGGGAGCCACCAAATGACCCTCACACGTCGATTTTTCACATCCGCTTTTGTTTCAGGCGCTATCGCGGCGACTGCGCTCGCTGCCACCGCAGCTACGTCCTTCGCCGCTGGCCATTTGCCGGACCTTGAGGGCCGCAAGATTGTTGTGACCACTGAGAACGCCTACCCGCCACTGCAAATGGTGGACACGAAAACCGGTGAAGCAATCGGTTGGGAATATGACGCCATGGCTGAGCTGGCCAAGCTTTTGAACTTCGAGGTCGAGTATCAGAATACATCGTGGGACGCGATGATCCCCGCCGTGTCCGAAGGGCAGTTTGATATTGGTATGACCGGCATCACCATCCGCGAAGACCGCATGGAGAAAGTGGATTTCTCCGACACTTATATGCGCTCGGAAATGTTTATGCTGGTGCGTGGCGATGAAGAGCGTTTTGCAGACGCTGCCGGATTTGCGGCTGCGGACGATGCGCTGGTCGGCGCACAGCCGGGTACGACGCCGTTTTATGTTGCCGTTTACAATGTGTTGGACGGCGATGAAGCCAATCCGCGCATCAAGCTGTTCGAAACCTTTGGCGCAGGTGTGCAGGCGCTGCGAGCCGGTGATGTCGATATGGTGCTGACAGATGGCACGGCTGGCAAAGGCTATGTGGACGCATCCGACGGTGCCTTGAAGCTGGTGGGCGATCCGCTGGGCACGGAAGATTTTGGGTTCATCTTCCCCAAAGGGTCGGACCTGGTCGAGCCCATCAATGCAGGCATTGCCGAGCTGAAAGAGAATGGCACCATCGAAGCGCTGAACCAGAAATGGTTCCTCGATTACAAGCTGGGCGAATAAGTCCTCAGCCGGTAGCGCACAATGATATTGGGACCGGCGGACGCGGACTCGCGTTCGTCCTCAGGCCCTTCGGAGGGTGGCGATTTTCCTTACTGGTTGGTCGCCGCCGCCATTTTGGGTGTTTGGTTTGCCTGGAGCATCTATTCCGACGACACGCTCGCGCTGATCTTCAGCCGCGTTAAAGAGGGCATCTACATCACCGTTTTGGTGACAGTTGTATCCTTCATATGTGCGTCCACCATTGGGCTGGCGCTTGCTGTGGGCGTTTTGTCAAAGTCGCTCATCTTGCGGCAAATCTGCCGGTTTTACATAGAGATTGTGCGCGGCATCCCCATTTTGGTGCTTCTGTTCTACATAGCATTTGCGGCCGTGCCCCTTGGGGTGGAAGCGTGGAACTATGCCACCGCTGGGTTGCAGGAAAGCGGCTATCTGAACGAGCTACGAACGCGGGATATACCGTTTCTCACCCGCGCCATGATGGCTCTCACCATTGGCTATTCCCCCTTCATCGCCGAGGTTTTTCGTGCGGGCATTCAGAGTGTGGACAAGGGCCAGATAGAAGCCGCCACCGCATTGGGCCTGCGGCCATGGGCACGGTTTCGCACGATCATCTTTCCCCAAGCGATCCGTACGATCCTGCCGCCGCTTGGCAATGATTTTATCGCCATGATCAAAGACTCATCGCTGGTGTCGGTGTTGGGCGTAGCGGACGTGGCTCAGCTGGCCAAACTGTATGCTGCGGGCACGTTCCGTTACCTCGAGACCTACACGATCGTGGCGTATATTTATCTCATTTTGACCCTTGGCCTGTCGCTGGCCCTTCGGGCACTTGAGCGGCGATTGAGGTCAGGCCAAGGTCGCCAATAATCAGAGGTTTGTGCTCTCGGTCTGCATTTTTTCCAGCAGTTTGCGCTCGCTCATCCAAGGATGGATGGTCACAGCCAGCTCCAGCGCTTCCTGCGCAGCTTCCGGTTCGCGGAGCGCCACGAGGGCGTAGAACTTGCCAGACAGGGCCACAAAGTGTGCCGGTTGCAGCTCCAGCGCGATCTCAATGTCCTTGAGTGCCGCTTTGTAGCGACCCATGCGATATTTGAAATATGCGCGCTGGGCATATACTTCCGGCCAGTTGGGGGCCTTGTCCTCCAAGAGGTCGAACATGGTGACAGCCATACCCATATCACCCATCTGGCCGACACGGTTGGCCGCACGATACAGTCGGGCGGCGGCGGGGTTTGGCGGCTTGCGCCAGTGGCGCATCAGGGTCTGTTCGATGCGTTTGCCCACGCGTTGGGTTTTGGCGGCGATGAGAGTTTGCAGCAATTCAGATGTGCGGGCGTCTGTAATCCGTTTGCGGGGCGCAACGATGGAAGCGGTGGTGGTGGCGTCTAACGAAGGCTTTGCGACCGGACCCTTGGCGACATTGTGTGTCAGGGGATGACCGCCAACTGGCACCGCCGACTGGGCGGCAGGTTGGTGTGTCGTTACGGCTGCTGCCATATCGCCCGCATTGGCCCAACCGGTGCTGGCGAGTGACGCCAGCGCTATAAACGCAACACTGAAACAGGTAGTCGAAAGAGTACTGGTCATGATGACCTCCGTTCGAGTTCGTGTTTCCTCCCTGGGCCGGTTGCGGCGTACGTGTTATGGCTTTCGAGCGTCCCAACCGATGACGTAATATGAAGTAGAGTGTCGGGCCCGGGGGTAAACAGTTAGTTAACCACCTGCGGCAACAACGCACGGTGTGCACATTAATATAGGTAGTTGAGCTAAGAAAAACGGGATCTATAGGCTTCGATCAACTCTTCGTAATCATCGGGCTGTTTGTCGTAGCTCGGCAGTGAGGGGTCCAACACTATCCATGGTTGCTTGCGGCTGATCCATAAGTGACCGGCTACTTGCAGGTGCGATGTGTCGTCCAGAATGCCTGCCTTGATGTTCGCCGTTTCGGTGTTGCCGGGCCGTGAGTGGAATATTCTGCACCCGCAGGTCGGGCAGAAATGGCCGTACACTTCATTGCTCTTGCCGACGTCTCGCTTGCGGGTGGCCAATTCACCTTCAATGTGCAGGGCGTCCCGATGGGCGCGCATGGACATGCCGAAGGCGCTGGACGATTGCTTTTGGCAATCAAGACAATGGCATGCGTAGAGGGTGAGGGGCGCTTTGTGCAGCGCTATGCGGACGGCGCCGCACTGGCAGCCGCCGTACCAGGGAAGCTCTGGAACGCTCATAGATTGGGCAAGACCATTATCGTTGGCGCGTCCGGCAGGGTGCGGGCGGACACTTTTATCAACCGCTCCCGCAGATAATTGACTTCAAAATCCGGCAACAGTGCGGTGAAACTCGCCACCGAATTGCCGCGCCGGTGCATGGGCAGCACCATGCGGCTTTTGAATCTGTCCACCATGGCGGCCATTCCCGATTGGGCCATTGTCAGGCCGCCATCTATGGGCACCATCACAATGTCGAGCCGGCCGATCTCGGCAAAATGGGCGTCTGTAAGCCGATGGTGTAGATGTCCCAGATGGCCAATGCACAGGCCCGCGACCTCGAAAATGAAGATCGAATTTCCGTTCTCCCGATAGGTGCCGAAGCGCTGAATATCCGTCGTCACATTACGTACAAACACGTCTTCTACTTCGCGACGGTGGCGTGCGGGCTCGGCCTCGCTTTGGCCCCAGCCCGGCAGCATGAAGTCAATTTCCGGGTCGTCGATCAACGTGTAGTGGCTGGAATGGGCGTTGTTCATGGTCACGATATCGGGCTTGCGGCCCACCGCATAGCCCGCATAGTCGGTGGCGATGCGCACTCCTGCCGGGGTTTCAATGACGTAAGTGGAGTGGCCCGAGAATTGGATTGTCACCTCCTGATCGAAGGATGAGGCGGGCCATGCGAGGCTGGCGAATTGTACCGGCAGTGATTGCTCGAGATTCTGGGCCAGTGCGATGCAGGTGGAAAAGGGCTCGCCTAACGAGGCGTTGTCATTTGGCTCCGGGAACAGGGTGTCCGCATTGACGCTGGCGACGGCAAAGCCAAGGAACAGACATGCGGCTGTGGTGGCGGTTATGAGGAAACGCGAAGGCATGGTCTGGCTCCTGTGAAAAGGTGGCGGACGGCGGCTCGGTGTGAAAAGAGAGTTGGCGCAAAACCCTTGGCTGGCAAGTGTCGGCGCCCTTGCAACAAACTTGCAACAAATCAGTATGGCCTATTGGGCTGGACCGCAGCCAAGCGGGCGCACTATAAGCGGCCAAACGCTCGCCCCGACATGTGGGCCAATAGCTTACCATCTGCCGGAGGTTGCCATGGCTGGCCACTCAAAATTCAAGAACATCATGCACCGCAAGGGCCGCCAGGATGCGCAACGCGCCAAGGCCTTTTCTCGTCTGTCCAAAGAGATCACGGTGGCAGTTAAAATGGGTGGCGGCACCACCGATCCAGACATGAACCCGCGGCTGCGCCTGGCCATTCAAAACGCCAAGGGCCAATCCATGCCCAAGGACAATATTCAGCGTGCCATCACCAAGGGTTCAGGCGGTGATGGAGAGGATTATGAAGAAATCCGCTATGAAGGATACGGCCCCGGCGGCGTGGCGGTGATCGTTGAAGCGCTTACCGATAACCGCAACCGTTCGGCGTCCAACATCCGTGCCTGCTTCACCAAAAATGGCGGGCAAATGGCTGAAACCGGTTCGGTGTCCTTCATGTTCGACCGGGTGGGTGAGATCACTTATCCGCTGACGGTCGGCGATGCTGACGCGATGATGGAACACGCGATTGAAGCGGGTGCTGAGGACGTGGTGACTGACGAAGGCGACGATGAAACTCCGGGCACCCACGTTGTGACTTGTGCGTTTGAAGATCTGGGTTCGGTGTCTAAGGCGTTGGAAGAGGCGCTGGGCGAAGCTGAGTCCGTGAAGATTGTCTGGAAGCCGCAGAACCAGAACCCTGTGGACGAGGAAAAAGCCGCAACGCTTATGAAAATGCTCGAAGCGTTGGATGAAGACGATGACGTGCAGAACGTCTTCTCGAACGAAGACATAGATGAAGAGGTGGCTCAGCGCCTCGCATCTTAGGCTGCTGTCGCCTCAAGCACCAAAAAGGCCCCGGCTTAACTGGAAAGCGGGGCCTTTTTTGGTGGCCCCGTTCACCTCAATAATAGGGCGAAACGCATGCTTTCCGACCGCCTTGATAGGGTTGAAACGAATTGTCCCGGGCGCGGTAGGATCGGTATTTAGCATGGCACCAACGGTAGTGCCGGTTTGACAGGCCGGCGCGGATGACCCGCTTTACGCGCCTCGGCTGCTGATAAATCACAGCGTTGGAGCCGCGGTGATAATGATTGCCGTGATAAGTGTGGTGATGGCAGTAGCGACCATGGCAATGATCGCGTCTGTAGATCACGCGCCCATTGCGGTTTGAATTGGCAATGATGCCGCCGACAATAATGCCCGCAATTCCGGCTGCTATGGCAGCGTTCTTGCCTTTGTGCGTATGATGATAGCGCCAGTCATGGGCCTCTGCCTGCGCAGTGAACGACAGGCTGGCCACAAGTGCAGCCGCTATTAGCGTGCACAATCGCATCGCCCCTGTGGTCGGGTTGAATAAAAGAATATTTGGTCTCCGCATCTCAAGTCTCCCGTGCTGGGCAAGCCGGAAGCGTGCCCATGAGGTTCGCCGCGCCTTCAGAGTAGCGGCAAAAACGGGCTTTGAAAGAGGCAAGGGGTTAAGCGGAAGTCGGTTGGCCTGCTTTGGAAAGGTCGAGGCCTTTCCACCGATTGGTGCTCCAAAGCCACTGGTCCGGCGTGGCGCGGATGGCCTTTTCCAACCGTTCATTGATTGCATGGGTGGTGGCTGCGATGTCGTGAGCCCGGTCGCCGGTGCGCACCGTTTCGACCTCTTCAAACGACAGTTCAAACCGCACGCCGGGCAAGCGCTTGATGGTGACGATGATGATCTGAGCCCCGCAGCGCAAAGACAAGGTCGCCGGCAGGGCGTTGGTGCGCGCGGGAAAGCCAAGGAACGTGGAGTTCACGCCATTGCCTTCAAACAGATCTCCCAGAATGCCCACGGTTTCGCCCCGCCGCAGGGCTGCCATGGCCGAGGCCACGCCTCTGCTGGCCGCAGGCAAGAGTTCCCCATCCCCGGCTGCCGCCTGCCGCATAGAGCGCAGGCGCTCTTCCAAAATCGCATTGCTGAGGGGGCGGTAGAAGCCGTGGAATGGCTGGCCAACAGATCTGGCGGTCCCGGGCAAAAGTTCCCAATTGCCCAGATGTGAAGCCACGTAAATGGTGCCCGTGTCACGCTCTTTCACGCGGGCCAGCACGTCTTCGTTCTTGAGTATCAGGCGATCGGGGTCTGATATTATCTCAGGCAGATGGGGTATCTCGGCCAGCGAGCGTCCGAACACGTTCCAAGATTTTGCAGCCATGCGTTTGACGTCGCTTGCGGCCATATTGGGAAATACGGCTGCGATCTGTTGCTCGGCGCGGCGGCCGCGTTTGGTGCGGCTTAATATAGCTTCCACGAGCCATCCACCCAGCGCGGAAGCCCGTTTGACACTCAGGCGCGCCAGGAGGCTGAACATCGCATTTGCCGCCAGCGCCTCGCCGCGGTGCAACAAAGTGATGGGCCGTGTGTGGGGCAACGGTGTGGAGGAGGAAGCTGGCATCTTGCCTGCGCTTTAGCACTGCCAAATGGGGCACGCTACCGGTGGAGCGGCCTTGTTTGATGATTGCAATGACAAACCCATCAAGACCATATGCCGTCGAACAGCGGCATGCCCAGCAGCGCGCTGGCGATGATGACCGTGATCGCCATCCGCCAGTAAGTTTTTGGATCCGCGCCCTTGAACACTCTCTGGCCCAGCAAGAGCCCGATGAGATATGGCGGCGAAACGGCAATGCCGATGGCGACACCGTAAGCCGTGAAGACGCCGCCCTGCCAATAGGCGAAGCCCGCCATCATTTCGGTAAGAAACAGAAAAATGATCATGTTGGCGCGGGTTGTGGCAGCCGGTTGCTCTATGGCCCGCCACCAAGCCAGCACTGCAGGCACAGGAAGCGATGCCGCGCCGCCCGTGACGCCGGAAACCGTACCTACCAAAAACGATGCCCAGACGGGTTTGGCGCCACGCCAAGCCCAACCGCTTACCAGAAGTGCAACACAGGAAAACACCACCAGAGAAATGCCCCACCGTACGGTTTGGGCATCGAAGTTCAGCAAGATCCAGACCCCGACCCAGACTGTCATCGAAAAGCCCAAGGTCACAGGTAACACGGTGCGCCAAGCCACATTGCGCAATGCCGGCAGAAGAATTGCAAGAGCCGGCAAGCCGTCCATGATCCATATGGCGATGACCGCCAGCGGTGGGGAATAAATGGCGGCGGCAGCAGGGATGAAGATCATTCCCGTGCCAAACCCGGCAAAGCCGCGCACGATACCCGTCAACAAAGCAACCCATGCCAGAGCCCAAAACAGCGGCTGGCTGACAAGAGCCATTATCTCGTCCAGCATGCCCAAACTCGACTTTTGTCACGCATCATAAATGTTGCCCTGAAATGAACACGTGCCGAGGCGATGCAAAGCCTATGTCCGATACTTATACTCCTGCCCCAACATCCGCCGGAACTAGAAACGCCCCGTCCGTTCGGCGCAACGGGGTGCTCTCACGCTTGAGGCGCATTGGCTCCATCATGATTTTTGCTCTTCTGATCCTCTTCATTCTGCCAGCTTTGGCGCATGTGGCCGTTTGGCAATTGCAGGACAGACCCGGGAGCTGGCGTCAGGCAAATTGGTCCTCGGCTGGCATTCTGCCGGCCGTTATGCCCGCTGCTGATGCGGAAATCATGGTGCTATCGGCCCGTACCGGCGGGTTAAAGGGCGCGCTGTCCATACATTCATGGCTTGTGTTGAAGGTGCCGGGGGAAATCCGCTACCGACGCTATGAAGTTGTGGGCTGGGGGCCTGCACTGCGCCGCGACGCCTATGCGCCGGATGGCCGGTGGTACTCCAATGAACCGACGATCCGCCACAAGGTGACAGGCGAAAAGGCTCAAGCAGCGCTGCCCAAACTGTTGGCCGCCATCGAAGGCTACCAATATGGTGGGCGCGGCGATTATGTGATCTGGCCGGGACCCAACTCCAACAGCTTCGTGGCCACTGCCCTGCGTTCGGTGCCGGAGCTTGGCTTCAGCACGCCCACATTGGGCGTTGGGCGCGATTTTGCGCCCGGCCCGATGGTCCGTTTAGATGACAATGGCATTCGCGCTTCGCTTTGGGGTTATGCCGGATTGGCCGCAGGAAGAGACATCGGCTTGGAGCTGAACTTCCTTGGGCTGGTGACAGGCATCAACCCGTCCAAGGGCACGTTTGCTTTGCCGGGCTTCGGCGAAATTCGCTTGTGGCAACCAGCTTCCCGCATTGAAGATGAGACGACCTCCACACCTTCCGTCTGAAGTTGCCATTTTGTTCACATTCTGACGCGACACTGGCCACCCAATTTGCAAAGGTGCGCCATGGTCGAATCACACCCCCATAATTCAGGCAGCAGCACGCGTATCATCGGCGTGGACCCCGGCCTGCGAAATATGGGCTGGGGCATTGTCGATGTGCAGGGAGCGTCCATTCGGTTCGTCGCGTCCGGCACCATTCAGCCGTCCAGCAAATTGCCACTGGCTGAGCGTCTGTGCGCGCTACACGAAGCGTTGACCCACATCGTGCACGAGCACATGCCCCATGAGGCTGCGGTGGAAAATACATTCGTCAACAAGGATGCGGCAGGCACGCTGAAGCTGGGTCAGGCGCGGGGTATTGCGCTGCTTGTACCCGCGCAGGCCGGTGTCCCGGTGGCGGAATATGCGCCCAATACGGTCAAAAAAACCGTTATTGGCGTTGGCCATGGCGATAAAAGCCAGATCAAGCTGATGGTGAAGGTGCTTTTGCCCCGGGCAACATTTGATACGGACGATGCGGCGGATGCGCTTGCCATTGCATTGTGCCATGCACAGCAGCGTGGACGGGCAGCGTTGGAAGCGCGTATCGCGGCGGCTGGGTGAAAGACGGGTAAGCGGAATGATCGGCAAACTAAAGGGCATGCTGGACAGCGTGGGGGATGATTGGGCCATCATAGATGTGCAGGGTGTCGGCTATGAGGTGCATTGCTCGTCGCGTACGCTGGGTGCGTTGCCTGCCCCGGGCGACGTGGTGACACTTTCCATCGAAACCCATGTGCGTGAAACCGAGATCAAGCTGTTTGGCTTTCGCGGTGACAGCGAGCGTCAGTGGTTTCGGCTGCTGCAATCGGTGCAGGGGGTGGGCGCCAAGGTGGCGCTGGCCGTGCTGAGCACCATGACACCGGGTGAGTTGGCTTCTGCCATAGCGCTGCAAGACAAGGCGGCCATCGCCCGCACTCCAGGCATCGGACCCAAGGTGGCCCAGCGCATGGTGGCGGAACTGAAAGACAAAGCGCCGGCCCTATCTGGTGACACATGGGGCACCATCGGTTTGCAGCAGGAGCTGGGTGCCGGCGTGGCCGCTGGACCGGTGCAAGACGCTGTCTCCGCTCTGACTAATCTTGGCTACAGCGCCGACCAAGCCAGCCGCGCAGTGGCGTCGGTTGTGGCGAAAGAAGGTGACGACGCCTCGTCTGCGACACTGATAAGGCTCGGCCTTAAGGAGCTGGCATCTTGAGCAACGACGCTGATCGCATCATCTCGGCGGAGACCAAGGGCGAAGATTTTGACACCGCACTGCGTCCCCAATCGCTGAACGATTTTGTTGGCCAGCGACAAGCGCGGGAAAACCTGAAGGTTTTTATCGAGGCCGCCCGCGGGCGTGGAGAGCCGCTGGACCATGTGCTGTTTGTTGGCCCGCCTGGCCTTGGCAAGACCACACTCAGCCAGATCATGGCGCGGGAATTGGGGGTGAACTTCCGCGCCACCTCGGGCCCTGTGATTGCCAAGGCGGGTGATCTGGCCGCATTGCTCACCAATCTGGAAGATCGGGATGTGTTGTTCATCGACGAGATCCACCGGCTTAGCCCGGCTGTCGAAGAGATTCTCTATCCTGCAATGGAGGATTTTCAACTCGACCTGATCATTGGTGAAGGCCCTGCTGCCCGGTCCGTGAAGATTGACCTGGCCCGCTTAACCCTGGTGGCGGCCACAACGCGTCTTGGGCTTTTGACCACCCCTCTGCGCGACCGCTTTGGCATTCCGGTGCGGCTGA
>JBCDIB010000038.1:0-12433 GCA_038749385.1 Pseudomonadota bacterium
CGATGTGCGTCCCGCCATCGGCACGAGAATTACACTGGGCAAAATGTCGTCACGTGTTGTTCGCCATTTCGACGACGGTATCGCGCTTGAATTCGCCAATGTGCAACGCCGCGATACACTTGAGAGCTTTCTTCGCCGCTAACCTTTGAATGAAGATACGCTTTGATGAGCCCGCCGCTGGCGGGCTTTTTTGTGCCTTGTCGAACCCTTTAAATTCGCCTCACATTTTACACAAATGAGATATTGGTTTGAATAAAGTCAGTATAAATATACGCATAAACTTGAATTTATTGGAAGTATATTTCTTTCTGTGAAGTAAAAACATGGCTGTCATGGTGATCTCTCCAAACGGGGAGAACAAACATGACATCCGACCGGAAAAAGAGGCAGATCACTGCCCTTTCGGTTTGTGTCGCAATCCTAGCGGGGGCCTCCAGCCCTGCGTTCGCGATACAAGCCAATCCGCCATCCATGATCGAGACGGGACAAACGTCCCAGCCAATCGGCCACGCACAATTCTGCGCACAATACGCAGATGAGTGCCATTCCACCCGCAAAGCCAACCCGATGGTGCTGACCCAAGCGCGGTGGGACGAGCTGGTTGATATCAACGCACTCGTGAACCACTCCATCGAACAGCTCACAGATCAGCAGATCTACAATGTCGTCGAGCACTGGACCTATCCGGACCGCGTCGGCGACTGCGAAGATCTGGTTCTGCTCAAGCGCTTTATGCTGATCAAACGCGGTTGGAAACCGGCCAATCTTCTGATTACCGTGGCCCGTCAGCCAAACGGCGAAGGCCATGCGGTCCTGACCGCGCGCACCGACCGAGGAGACTTCATCCTAGACAATCTGCGCGATCCGGTGATGCGCTGGGACCAGACCGAATACCGGTATCTCAAGCGTATCGCCCGGGGTCACTCAGGCAAATGGGTGTCCATCAATGACGACCGCAGCGTGATAACGGGGTCCATCAACTAGGCGAAACAGGCCTGGAAGAGCGACCATCAATAGGAGTTTGACGCATCGGTCCGGTCGCGTCCCGACTCCCCGTCAAAATGACCGGACCCACTGGTGCCGATCCTCTCACGAGGGTTGGCCCCATTTTACATGCGCAATCAGATACGTCGTAGATCGGTGGAGAAAAGTCGGGCGCGCTCGACATAGTGCTTGGCCGACTCAACCAGCATTTTTTCTGCCGCGACGCCGAGCTTTTTGACGGTCCTGGCCGGAATGCCAACGACCAGCGAATTGTCCGGGACAATTTCGTTTTCTTTCACCAAAGCTCCGGCACCGATGATGCAATTTTTGCCGATCTTTGCGCCATTGAGCACCGTGGCGTTCATTCCAACCAGCGAATTGTCGCCAATGGTACAGCCGTGCAGCATCGCCTTATGTCCAATCGTACAGCCCTCACCCACGACCAACGGAAAGCCGGGGTCGGTGTGCATGACCACATGTTCCTGGACATTGGAACGGGCACCGACAGTGATCAGCTCATTGTCGCCGCGCAGGACGCAGCCAAACCAAATGCCAACGTCGGCTGCAATCGAAACATCACCGATCAGGCGTGCGCAATCGGCAATCCAATGAAAATCGTCGGGAATAACAGGCTGGCGATCACCGAGAGCAAAAAGGACCATTTTACTCGCCGTCGTCTTCGAGATCGAAATCGAGGATTGCCATGGAGAAATTATAGCTCAATTCACCCTCATCCTCATCGCGAAACAAAACGCCTATAAAATCTTCGCCGAGGAACACTTCCGCCGAATCATCTTTGCGCGGTCGAGGTTTCACAGCCAGTTTGGGATTGCCAAACGTGCGCTGGAAATAAGCCTGTAGCTTATCGATCTCGTCTTTTTTCATCTTCAATCCTGTTGGTCTGCCTTGGCGTGCAGCTGCGCCTCGGCGTGGAAGGCCCACACCCGGCTCTACCGTTGCCGGTGCCTACCAGTCTTCAGCTGCCGTGCAAAGTCGCCGGTCCCGGCAAACGATGATCAAAATTCAGGCGCGTTGTCAGGCAGCACCATGTGATCCATGGATCGCCCGGGCTCTGCACATCCCGCTTCGCCGATTATTTTCGCCGGAACCCCTGCCACCGTGCGCATGGGTGGCACATCTGCCAGCACAACTGATCCTGCCCCCACACGGCTGCAATGGCCGATGGTGATATTGCCCAGTACCTGCGCGCCGGCTCCTATAAGAACACCCGAATCCACCTTGGGGTGCCGGTCACCCTCTTCCTTGCCGGTGCCACCGAGGGTCACCCCTTGAAGGATGGAGACATTGTCCCCCAGGCGAGCCGTCGAGCCAATGACGATGCCCGTTGCATGGTCCATGAACACCCCGCGACCCACCGGCACCGCAGGATGAATATCCACCTGAAAACCCGCGGAAACAGCGCTCTGCACGGCGAGCGCAAAATCCCTGCGGCCACTTTTCCATGCCCAATGAGCCAGTCGATGCGCCTGCAATGCCTGGAAGCCTTTAAAGTACATGATGGGCTCCAGATATCGGTCGCAGGCCGGATCGCGGTCAAAAACGGCCGCTAGGTCTGCACGCAGAACGATGGACCATTCGCGGTCGGCCGTTGCCATCTGCTTGAACGCCTGCCGTACCGCCTCAAATTCGATACCCAAAGCTGCAAACTGAACCCGCAAACGCTCGCCGACACGGCCCGCGACAACGCCCTCCAAGCTCGTCTGATGCAAAACAGCGGCGTTGAGGGCGCTCGCCAGCGCTGGCTCGGCCTGCGCTGCCTGCTCAGCCTCCACCAGTAATTGCTGCCAGATGGGATCAAGCTGAGGTGTCGACTTCAAAGTGGCAGCAATTTTCGCATCAGTGGCCATGACGACCTCCCTGTTTGCGACCAATCTAATGGTTTTCGCCGTCGGTTCAAAGCGTTTGGTGAAACAGTGTTAGCGCTGAAGATGCTCAAGAGTAGCGTTTTTCCATTCGCGATCTCCCACCGCGGACATGTGGTTCTTGCCCACAAGTGACAAACCATGTGCGGCGGGCAGCATTTTAACCAGACCGTCCAAATCTCCAGCAACATTATCATCTGTGCCAACTGCCACCAAAGTGGGCACCGTCACCCGCGCAATCTGCTCAGCCGAAAAAGGCTCTAACGCACCGACCACACAGGCTGCCAGCGCCTTAAGGTCTGATCCGGTGCGCTGAGCAAATTGCCGAAACACGCGGCCACCAGCGGTAATTTCGGGAGCCTCATCTGAGGTTGCCAGCAGAGACGCCGCAACGCCGTGCCAGTCGCTGCGATCGCGCACGATAGCGTCTCCATTGCCCCCAATCGACAGGCGCTGCACCCTCTCATCAAAGGCCCCGCATAACGCCAGGCTGATGCGCGCACCCATGGAATACCCCACAAGATAGCTTTTCTGAATATTGAGCGCGTCCCAAAGGCCGACGATATCGGCAGCCATGATCTGCACCGAATAGGCCTCTCGTTCGTGGTGCTTCTCCGATCCGCCATGACCGCGATTGTCAGGTGCCAGCACTCGGTAGCCAGCACGGTGAAGGTGGCGCACCCAGCCGGTTTCCAGCCAATTGACATTGGCGTTGGACGCAAAGCCATGGATCAACGTGACCAAAGGCGCGTTCTCAGATGCCATATCAGCGCCAGTGTCGAGATAGCAAAGCTCGGTTCCGGGGACTTTGATTGTGTGAAACCGATGCTCAGCCATGAAAACGCGCCTCTGTTCCCCGATCTTTTACGTCAAAACGATGAAGTCGCTGGATTGCCTTTATCTGTGATCTTGTTTGAAGCCCCCTGATCGCGATAACAAGCGACAAATAGGAGAGTCCCATGGCCGAGAACGGCACGCCCCACTTCCAAAATGATATCGGAGCCGCCGTCGTTGAGATCGGCGTGAAAGAATTCATGTGCTGTGGTGCCAATCCACCCTTCGATCATCCGCACATCTTCATCGATATGGGCAGCGACACGGAAGCGGTCTGCTCCTATTGCTCGACCCTGTATCGGTACAATCCTGCACTGTCCGGCAGTGAGACCATTCCAGCCGGCTGCCAATTCAAAGACGCCGCCTGATTGGGCGGCGCTATGCCGATTGCCCACATTATTGGCGGAGGTATTGCAGGCTGCGCCGCGGCCCTCGCTTTGGCTCGCATTGGCTGGCAGGTCTCGGTTTTTGAAAAGCGCGATGGCCCGTCCAGCGAAGGCGCAGGTATACAAATTTCCCCAAACGCAAGGCGCGTTCTTGATGCCCTTGAAGTTGATCTAAGTGGTCAGCTGTCATTCCCCCAGCGAATAGAATTGCACTCAGCCAACCGGTCCGCCCCGTTGGCAAAATACGAACTGGGCAGAGACTTCGTTCGTGGCTTTGGGGCAGAGTACGCAGTTGCCACCCGCAGCGCTCTGCAACACGCGCTTTGGCAGAAATGTTCTGAACACCCCGATATAACCATGCACACTGGTGCTGATGCCGCTGACGCAGGTGACGCGCATTTGGTGGTGGGGGCAGATGGTGTCGCCTCAAACACCCGGCGCATGGTCGCGAAGGCAATTCCGGCGTTGTCATCCGGTTATATCGCCTGCCGCGCTGTGGTAGCGATGGATGACGCCACAGCAGCATATATTCCCTCCGAGGCCGTTTGCCTTTGGTTTGGCAGCGGTGCGCACTGCGTTTCTTACCCCCTGCCCGATAGAAAGTTGAATTTGGTACTCTCGGCAAAAGGCCATGTCGAAACATCTGGCTGGTCACATGCCGCGCCCACATCCTTGGCAGACGCGATCTTAAAACAGCTAAGTGATCGCCTTGCTCCATTGGCTGATGGCGTTCAATTCAGCCAATGGGACATTCGCTCGACGCCCGTGCGCACGCCCTGGCACCATGGAAAGACGGTACTCATTGGGGACGCTGCCCACGCCATGCCGCCATTCGCGGCCCAAGGCTCAGCGATGGCCCTGGAAGATGCAGTAGTGCTCGCCGCGGAGCTGCAAAAGGCCGATAACCTCTCCGAGGGCCTGAAAGCCTACGGAGCACGGCGTAGAAACCGTGTCGAGAAAGTGGCCAATCTCGCCCGCTCCAATGCCAAACTCTACCACTTGTCCGGCCCCATGGCAGCGGCGCGCAATTTAGCACTACAGGCCACGCCGGAAACGATTGTGAACGCTCGCATGGGCTGGATATACAATTGGCAGCCGCCAGATTTGATTAGCGCTTAGTCGGTAGTCGCAAGATGCCAATTTGCGTCGGCGGCCCGCTCAATGCCTTTGGTATCTGCTTTGCTCAAGAGGTCCGCGACCGTGTTTCCTTGAAGAGGCAAGTCGTCGTTCAGGTCTGCCAACGGAACAAGCACAAACCCACGGTCATGAGCTCGGGCGTGAGGAATGTGCAGGCGTTCATTGTCAAAAATGCCCTCGGACCACGCGATAATATCGAGGTCAATAGGCCGTGGCCCCCACCGCTGTCCGCCAACCCGTTCCATCGCCATTTCAATGGCTTTTAGCGCGCCAAGCAGGGCCAATGGCGCAAAATCGCTCGAAACCGCCAAGGCCGAGTTTAAAAAATACGGCTGGTCAGTGATGCCCCATGGCGGGGTTTTATAAAGCGGGGCCACCGCCTCGACATTGGTGCCGGAAAGGTCGCCAATTCGCCTGATAGCGTCGGCCATCTGCGCCCTTGGGTCGCCAATATTGGCACCAATGCCGAGCCAGTAAGTGGTCTCGGTCACGCCACCGGCCAGCGAACGCTGACCTCCACCGTGTCCAGAATGCCCTGCACGGGTGCGCCGGGCTTGCGAATTTTGATGTGAGCATCCAGCACCTGCGGAAACTCAGCGCAAAGAGCCTTGGCAGTACGAAGCGCCAATGCCTCGATCAGATTGCAGCGCTCCGTCGTCACTATGTTGGAAATGACCTGAAAAGCTGCGCCGTAATCCACCGTGCCGGTAATCTCATCGGTGTCCAAGGCGTCACCGGCATCGACCGTGAGAAATGCATCAACGAAAAAGCGCTGACCGAGCGTTTCCTCTTCATTGAAGACGCCGTGCCGCGCGAAAAACGCGCAGTTTTTAAGTTCGATTGTGTAATTCATTTCGCGCCGCCATAATTGTCGCACCGCTCTTGGATCACAGCATCAGCAATGGCAAGTGCCTGCACCTGCGCCCTGGCATCATGGACCCTGAAAATGTGTGCACCGGCCAAGCGGGCCACCACACCGCTCGCTGCGGTGATCACATCGCGCTGATCCGCGTCTTCTACACCCCCCACAGCACCCAAAAACCGCTTTCGCGAAGTGCCGACCAGCAAAGGCAGGTTGAAGGTATGAAGAGCCGCGAAACGCGATAACAACTCCACATTCTCAGCCGTATCCTTGGCAAAACCAAAGCCTGGATCAAGAACCAGCTGATCGTCCTCCAACCCCGCCTCGCGGGCAATTTGCAGCGATTGCGACAGGAACGCCTTCTGATCGGCGATCACATCACGGTCACGAATACGCTCGCGGCCCGTATGCATAATGACGGCACCGGCTTCTGCCTGCCGCACGACCCGCGCGATGTCCGGTTCACGTTGAAAGCCCCACACATCGTTGACGATATGGGCGCCCGAACCCAGGGCCAGGCGAGCCGTTTCGGCGCGATAAGTGTCGATCGAGATCACGCAATTGGTGTCCGCGAGGGCCTCTATGACCGGCAGCACACGTCTTTGTTCTTCCAGAGCTGACACTGGTTCGGCGCCGGGCCTGGTACTTTCTCCACCCACATCCAAAATGGTGGCGTCGTCCGCGATAAGCTGTTGTGCGGCTGACAAAACGGCGTCGATGGACTGCAACCGACCACCATCGGAAAACGAATCTGGTGTGACATTGAGAATGCCCATCACGATACCCGATGGGCCCAGCTCCAAGCTACGCCCCCAACCCACACGCCAGGTGCGGGCTTTGAAATACGAGGGATCAAACATCAGGCACTGCTTTTCGCCTCGCACACCCGGCGGTGGGTACAGTCCGTCACGCCTGTTGCGACGGCACCATGAAATTTAGGCCGTCCATATCCTCAGTGATCTTGATCTGGCAGCTGAGTCGGCTGTTTGGCTTCACCTCATAGGCAAAGTCCAACATGTCTTCTTCCATGGCGTCTGCGCTGCCCACAATATTCATCGCGGCTTCATCGACATAGACATGGCAGGTCGCACAAGCGCATGCGCCGCCACACTCCGCTTCGATACCCGGCACGCCGTTGCGTGTGGCATTCTCCATGACAGTCGAACCGACTTGCGCATCAACCGCAAATTTCTGGCCATCGTGGGTGGTGAAATTCAGTGTTGGCATGGCGCGTATCCGTTGCTTCAGGTCGTCGTTTTGGTCGTTTTGCCGAGCGTCCGGCAACTCCGTCCATGTGTAGCCCAAGGCAGGAGGTGTCAACCTGGCGTAGGCTGTTCCGGTGTCGCTGCGGTTTAGCTGCCTTTATTGGGCTTTGAGGTGCGCAGCGATTGCAGCTTCCAACTGGCTCAACTCATCGCGCAGTGTGGACATTTCATCATCGACCACCCAATCCTCCATATCGCCCCAGCGTGCGGCAAAGGCTGCGAGCCGCGGAGCTGTCAGATTTGCCGCAATGCCGCGCAGCTTGTGGGAAAACGTGCCACGCTCGCCACTTTTCGCTTCCTCAATCAACATGGGCTGGTGCGCCTGAAACAGCACCAATAGCTCGCCTTGCAGGGAAACATCATTGGCCGTGAGCTTATCAAAGGCCGCGCCATCAAATATCTGATCTGTCATCGCCATTGCTTCCTCAGGCGCTGGGGCTGTCGACGAAGGCTATCAATGAGAGCTGTTCACCAACACAGTTTGGCCATATTTGACCGCTTCCGCATGTTAACCATTTCTACATAAAGGTTAACAGTTCGGTGCTCTGCATGTTTTCATTGCAGCGCTCGCGTCCTACTAATCTCAGTTAAGTCATGTTTCCGGCACCAGTGCGCGCTTTTTTGTGCGCATAGGCCCTGCCAAGAAAGGCGCGTATCGTTATGGCCAAAAAGGCAACGAATGCTGAACCCACCGAAGAGGCCCTCGAAGCAGTCGAGAAAGCTTTGGAGATCGACTTCGGCGCTGAGCTTCAAACAGCGCTGGACGACGATGCCAGTTTGGCCGGTAGCAATGATATGGCGGATGACGGTGGTGCGCTTGCCGCCATCGAAAGCGCGGCAAGCGATCTTCAAGCCGCAGATCTATCGGATGACATTGAGCTTGAGTTTGACGTCGCGGATCTGACACCAGCGCAATCGGCACCTGTTGTGTCGGCCACATCTGGTGTAGCGGCTGGCGGAGCGGCGGCATTGGCAGCAGGCAGTGCGAAAGCCAAGCCACGCATAAATTTAGATGATGACGATCTGGTCCAACCGGCCAGCCCGCCTGCCAACGATGATGCGCGTCGGTCTGTCTCGTCCATCGTTTACAAGATGCAGCAAAAGCCTTCGAAGCGCCCATTTGGCTGGGCGGTGTTGTTTAGCATGTTGTGGGCGGCTGGTGGCGCTGCCCTTGCGTTCTGGCTTTACGGCGAGCCCATCCTGGCCATCCGCGATGCAGCGGCACTGAAAGACTTTCCAGGCCTCATCGGCATCGCGGTCGGCGTGATTGTGCCTATCTTCCTGTTCTTCGCCTTTGCGGCCATGGTCTATCGCGCCAACGACATGCGGTTGGCCGCGCGCTCCATGACCGAAGCCGCGGTGCGCCTGATCGAACCGGAGGACATGGCCCGCGAACAGGTCTTCTCCGTCGGCCAAGCCGTACGCCGTGAAGTCAACGCCATGAGCGATGGCGTGGAGAAAGCCCTGTCCCGGGCGTCGGAATTGGAAGTGCTGGTGCACAATGAGGTCAACTCGCTGGAACGCGCCTACACAGACAATGAGACCCGCATGCGCGGTCTAGTGTCCGAACTGGCGACGGAACGCGAAAGTGTCGTCAATCATGCCGAGCGTGTGCGTGCCTCAATCTCCGGCGCCCACGAAACGCTTCGTGACGAGCTGCAAGCCACCAGTGACCGCATTTCAGAGACAGTCTCCACCTCCAGTGCAGCGCTGACCGACGAAGTTGGCCTGAAAGCGCAAGAAATTTCCGCATCTTTGGGCACCGTAAGCGACAGCCTGGCAACTTTGCTCGCCGATTCGGGCGAACAGCTGATGCAGCGCTTTGGCGAAACCGGCAATGAGTTGGTCGAGCGCATCAATGACAGCGGCACATCCATCAATGCCTCAATCTCGGCTCAGGCCGAGAGCATCAATTCCCAGCTGACAATGGCCGGCGAAGGTGTGGCCAACCTCATTGAAACCCGCACCAATTCGCTCCTCGACCAGACGCGCGGCGTCACCCAGACCCTTGATGATGCGCTGGCCCTTCGAAGCAGCGAATTGACCACCAGCATTGATGCAGCCGGCGAACGTCTCAATGAAGGCCTGGACGGGCGGCTCACACAAATTGACGAAAGCCTCGTCACCCGTGGCAGCACCCTGGTTGAACAGCTCGGTGCGAAAGGCGAAGCCCTTTCCGCCGCATTGGAAGCCAATGCAAGCTCCATTGAGGAGCGTGGCGAACGTATTCAAAACGCCCTTGAATCCCGAACCACAAGCATAAACGAGACGCTGCTGGCGCGCACGAAAGAAATTGCCACGGCCTTTGCCGCCGGCAACGAGCAGATGAACCTGCTTTCAGCTCAAACCGTCGACAATCTTGCCGCCCAAACGCAAGCGCTCCAAGATATGCTGATGTCAAAGGCTGACGGTCTGGCGAGCACGGTGGTCGAAGCCACCGACGCTATTGAGCAGAAGGTCAGCGAGCGTTCCGACGGTCTCATAGCGGCCCTTGCGCAAACATCCGACCGCCAGATTTCGGCGATGGACGAAACGCTTAATAATGTATCCGGTGCGATGGCTCGTGCTGCCAGCCAGGCAACATTGGATTTGAGCAGTCAGATAGAGCTGCTGGAGGAGCGCACCAACACCGCAGCAAGCGCCGCAGCGGACAAGACGCTTGATGCGATTGCCCAATTTGAAGCCCGCGCCGGTGCCGCAACCGATGCCGTTGACAGTTCTTTGACCCGGGCCACAAGCTTGCTCGAAGAACGCGCCCTCGCCCTGACTGATAATTTCGATGCCTCCGCCGCCGCCATTGAAGCAAAGGGCGACGAAGCTGCAGCCCGCATGGTCGAGCGCACTGACGCGATGGCGGCAGATTTTGAGCGCCGATCGGAAGCCGTCAACGCTGCGATAGCCACCCAAACGGACAAGGTTTCCGCCACTTTGGTGGAAAAGGCCCGCGCTTCAGCCCGTTCGCTGGCCGCCTCCGCCGACGACATCAATCAAGCGCTGGAAGGAGGCACTGCACGAGCCACAGAGGCTCTCAATGCAGGCCGCGAAGGCCTACGCACAGCGCTGGAAGCCGGCACCCAAGAGGCCGTAACCTCAATTGCCAAGGGCGTTGATGAATTTAGCCAAGCCATTGATGTTCGTACGCAATCCTCCCTCGCCGCGCTCGATGCGCAAAATGAGCAAATAAAGGAAGCGGCGGACCGCCAGTCCAGCGACCTCGCCGCCCGTGCAGCGCAGATCATCTCAGAAGTGGAAGGCCAGACCTCCCGCATCACGGAAAATCTCGATAAGGGTGCAACCGCCATTTCCGACAAATTGTCAGAGCGGACTAATGAGATCGCGGAACGCCTCGGCGAAAACGTCTCCGGCATCACCGGCAGCATTGCCGCGGAGACGGAAACAGCACGTTTGGCGGTGGAGTCCAGTGTGGACCGCTTGGCCCAGCGCATATCTGTGACGCTGGAAGACACCGAAAATGCAATCGGCGCCCGCACCGAGAGCCTTTCGTCCGCCCTGTCCGAACGCACCCGCGAACTCAACACCATGTTGGCAGCCCGCGGCCAGGAAATCGGCGAGATGCTCGACACCAAGTCAGCACCAATCATTGACGAGCTCGAAGGCCGCACCAAAGCGCTGGCAGATAGGATTGAAGGTTCAGCTCGTTCTGCGAGCGACAAGATCATCGGCGAAAGCGAAGCGCTGGCAGATCTATTCGACCGCTCTTCCGCTGCGGCCGCAACAGCTGTCACCGGCGCAAACGAAGCCCTGCGCACGGAAGTTGGCATGCTGTTGAGCCGCCTGGCGCAATCCAACGATGTGATGAAGGAACTGATCGAAGAAGCTGGCTCGCGCCTTGGCGAAATACAAACCGGTCTGACATCCCGCACCGAGGATCTGGCCCGTCTGTCCAGCACCGCGTCGGACAATTTGCAGACCGCATCCGAGCTGATCGAAGCAAACCTCGCTCGTCTCGCGGATATCTCGGGCAATGTGCTGGGCGATATCAGCCAGATTTCGGGTCAATTCCAAACGCAGGGCGCATCGCTTTCCGCCGCCGTTGATTTGATTCAGCAAACACAGTCCAACTTTGATATTTCGGCAAGCGATCGCCGCAGCATGATTGATGACCTGGCAGCTGGCCTTGCAGACCGAAGCGCGGACATTGAGCGGCAAATGAACGCCTTCTCTGAGCTTGTGAACACGACCTTGTCTGACGCAGAAAACCGCGCCCGCGATATCGGTACGATCCTCGCGCGGACCTCGGACTCCGCTACGCAAAACCTTTCCGCACAGCTGGCAAGCCTCTCCAACGCTGCGGACGAAGAAAGCCGCCGCGCGGCAGGCGTCATCAAGGCCGCATCTCAGGGCATGGCAGCAGAAATGACGGACGCCATCGAGAGCGCCACCCAGCGCTTCACCCAGGCCAGCGAAGATATGCGCAAAGCCGCGAGCACCGTGCAAACGGAACTGAACGAAACGCGGGGCGAGCTGCGCAAGGGTGTCCTGGAGCTCCCTGAAGAAGCACGCGAGAACACGGCGGCCCTGCGCCGTGCCGTTGGCGACCAGCTGAAAGCGCTCAAAGATCTTTCAAACATCGTCACGGATACAAAGGACGCGTATGGCGCATCGGAGATCGCACGGCCATCCGCGCCAGCGCCTGCGCGCCCGGCCCCGGCACCTGCGCCTGCCCCCGCTGCACGGGAAATGGTTGAGCGGGCCGTTGCGGAGCCGATGCCTGCCCCGCAATCTCGTGAAACCTTTGACCGAGACACGCCTGCCGTTCAGCAGACCCCAGCGCCAGAACCTACTCCGAAGACCGCATCCCGCGCGGAAGTTGGCTCCGGCACCTGGGTGAAAGATCTGTTGGCCCGGGCCTCCAAGGAGGAGCCAAAGGAGCCAGAGCAGCCGCTGGGTGCAATCACAAGCGACATCGCTTCTGCCATGGACCACCGCGCCGTTGATGATCTGTGGACCCGCTACCGGCGCGGTGAGCGCGGCCTCTTTTCCCGCTCGCTCTACACGGTCAATGGCCAGAATGTGTTCGATCAGATCAGTTCAAAATACATCTCCGATCTGAGCTTCCGC
>JBCDIB010000039.1:0-12335 GCA_038749385.1 Pseudomonadota bacterium
GACACGACGCAGTGCACGCCCCAAACCAAGGCGAGCCGCCGGACGGTGCGCGGGTTGGGGGACAAAGCCAGGATCGGCTTGGTCGGACGTTCGCGGCTCATGCGCATGCCCGTGGTGCCGGACGCCGTGAAGCACACGATGGAACTAAGATCGAGGGTTTCAGCCACCTGACGGCAGGCCATGGAGATGGCGTCTGCTCCGGTGGCCTCCGCGCTGGGGCGCTGGGCGTTGATGATAGAGCGGTAATATTGATCCTTCTCCACACGCTCGGCGATGGCATTCATCGTGCTCACTGCCTCCACCGGGTAGGTGCCGGCGGCACTTTCGGCGGACAGCATTACTGCGTCTGCGCCTTCATACACGGCGGTAGCTACATCCGACACTTCGGCGCGGGTGGGCACGGGGGCGTCGATCATGCTTTCGAGCATTTGGGTCGCCACCACACAGGGTTTGCCCGCCATGCGGGCGGCGCGGGTGAGCTGTTTTTGAATGCCAGGCACACTCTCAATGGGCAGTTCCACACCCAGATCGCCACGGGCGACCATAACGCCGTCGGACAATTCTATGATCTCATCAATGCGGGCCATGGCCTGGGGCTTTTCGATCTTGGACATGATCGCTACCTTGCCTCGGGAGATCTTACGTACCTCGGCCAGGTCTTCTGGGCGCTGCACGAAGCTCAGGGCCACCCAGTCGGCTTCGCCTGTGGCGAGCACCGCTTCCAAATCCGCACGGTCTTTTCCAGTTAGCGCGCCGATGGGCAGATCTGTGTCCGGCAGACTGACACCCTTGCGGCTGGACAATTTCGTGCCCGCCACCACTTCTGCGACACAGCTTTTGGGCGTGCATTCCACTGCCACCAATTGCACTTTGCCGTCATCGACCAGAAGCCGGTGACCGGGCTCCAGCGATTCCAGAATTTCAGGGTGTGGCAGGTGCACGCGTTTGGCATCGCCGGGCTTGGTATCGCTGTCGAGGGTGATTTTGTCCCCCGGCTCCACCGCGACGCTCTTTTCGGCAAACTCACCAAGGCGCAGTTTGGGACCCTGCAAATCGGCCAAAATGCCGATGGGTCGACCGACTTCTGTTTCAACGGAGCGGATACGCTCGATCAAGGTGCGCATCACATCGTGGGGGGCGTGGCTCATATTGATGCGGAACACATCCGCGCCAGCCATGTGCAACGCTTTGATTTGTTCACGTTCCGATGAGGCGGGGCCTAGCGTGGCGAGAATTTTTACCTTGCGCGAGCGTTTCATGCGCGGTCCTTCCGGCTGACCACGTGAAAGCGGTCTCAGCTTAAATCGATTGTATTGCGAGACACCTCTTTAGGCGCAGGCGTGACAAAGCGCAAACCTGTGAAGGGCTTGTGACGGATATGTCGGCATAAATTTTGTGGAGGGCGTTTTAGCCGTTTGGCTCCGAGCCCGTGGCGCGGCCATCGGCTGTCAGGCGTACCATCCAGCTTTCCTGGTCGGAGGTGTCAATTTCCTGAAAGCCGGTGCGCTGGTAGCCGCGGGAAAAGCAGTCCTGCACGCCTTCGATTTTGAACTCTCGGTCATCGGTGCACATGAAGATGTCGCCGCGCCACTGGCCGCCTGTTTCGGCGTCTTCTGCGAACAAATAATAATAGCGCGACACCAGCTCACCCTTGAGGACGGATGCGCAGCTTTCCGCCGGGACGCGAAACCACCCCTCGGTGATCCATTCTTCAGATTGGCGATAGCCCACCGACACGCCCACAAGGGCCTTGGTGGCATTGCACACCCGGAAATCGGCCAATGCCGCACCGGCGGGGGCAAAAAACAGTGTCGCAAAAACTGAGAAAATGGCGATCAGGCGCATCAAGGCTGGTCCTCTTTCACTCACCAGATATGGCATTCAACGCATGACGTGGTTCGCTTGAGCTTGTGACGAAATCAAGTCACCAAAGCGTTAAGACCTCGCTAACCATGACAATGTGTCCCGAAATGTCGGTTCACTTTCACCGGCGTCGGCTGGACCGTGGCCGGGCCATGAAGATGCCCGCCAGAATGAGCCCGCCGCCCGCAGCCTGATACGCGGTGAGATGCTCGCCGAAAAACGCCCAGCCAAGCACTGCGGCGGCCACGACTTCCATAAATATGACGAGCGATGAAAAGGCCGCGGACAGTGAACCGATGGCAACTGCCAGCAGACCCTGGCCGCCCGCGTGGGACACGATGCCCAAGGCCAATAGTGCCACTGCACCGCCAACGGTTGTGGGTAGAAAGCTCTCGCCGGAAATGATGGCGATCACCAACAACACAGCGGCGGTCACGATGGACGAATGATAGGTGAGGGTGGCCGGTTTGAGGTCGGTGCTGCGGCGCGCAAAGCGGAACGTCAAAATGTAAGTTGCGAAAAACAGTGAGGTGATAAGCCCTGCCACATCGCCCCAGAGCCGTTCTGGCGCCGCCACGATGCCTCCGCCCACCAAAAGCAATGCCCCAAGCACACACACGACGATGCCGCCGAACATGGCGCGGGTGACGTGCTCACCCAACACGACGTTGGAAAGAAGCAACACCCAGATTGGGGACAGGCAGGCCAGCAGCGTAGCGTTGGCCATGGTCGTGTTGAAAATGGCGATATGCCAGAAGGCCAGATCTCCAGCGAAAGCGAGGCCGGACAGGATGACGAGCCTGTTTGTGGAGAACAACGCAGGACGGTGTCTGCTTTCGATCCATGCCCAGACGAACAGCACCGGCAACGCCAGCCCGGCACGCCAGAAGGCCGAGGCGAACATATCCAGGCCCGACCATCGGGCAAAGGCCGGGCTGGAGCCCATGGCAAGTGCCCCCACGACCAAAAGCGCAGCGGCCACCCCCACTGACAATTGCTTTGAGCTTTCAGAAGTCGCGGCGGTCAGCGCGCTGGACGGTGTGGAAATGGTCAAACGGTCTGCCCCTCAAAACTGGGCCCAAATGTGAGCCCATATCTGAACCCTTGTGCGATGCGGCTGAGCGCTTATTGCTGTGCCGCATTCTTAGATCAGTATGGCGGACAAGATGAGCGGCAACCAGTCAGAAGCAGATGACGCAGCCTTCATTGAAATTGATGGTGACTTACAAGTTGGTCTGCTCATCGTGTGTGATCATGCCCGCAATCACGTGCCGCCCGAGTACGCCAATCTTGGCCTGCCGGAAGAGGTGTACGCCCGGCACATAGCCTATGATATTGGCGTTGAAGGTGTGGTGCGGCGCATGTGCGAGGCTCTCGGCGGCCCGGCGGTGCTGAGCAATTTTTCGCGGCTGCTGATTGATCCAAACCGTGGCGCAGATGATCCGACCCTCATCATGCGCCTGTCCGATGGGCAAGTGGTGCCGGGAAATCACCCCATCACCGCCGAGGAGAAACAAAAGCGGATAGACCGCTTTCATCGACCGTACCATGAAGCGATTGCCCGGAAGATCGATGCGTTCGAAGCGGCGGGTGTAACGCCCGCTATTTTGTCGGTCCACTCATTCACACCAAATTGGAAGGGGGCTCCCCGTCCGTGGGAAGTGGCCATGCTGTGCGATGTGGATATTGGCTTCCACAGCCACATGTTGGACGGACTGCGCGCCCACAAGGCGCTCACGGTGGGGGATAATGAGCCTTATGATGGCGCGCTGGCCGACGACTGCATGCATACGCACGGTCTTCGGCGCGGGCTGCAACATGCGTTAATTGAGTTGCGGCAGGATCTAATCGGGGATGAAGCGGGGCAAAAGGAATGGGCCGAACTGCTGGTGCCCACCGTTCAGCATTTTATCTCGAACCCCGCAAACCGCGTGAAAGAGTTTGTCGCGTCCCGCACCGGACCTTACATTCGCATCGAAAATTAGGAGCCTCCAATGACCGATCTACCAGCCCTCGATGCCGCCACACAGACCGAGCTTGAAGCTGCCGCCTTTCGCCGTTTGGTGGCTCATCTGCGAGAACGCACCGATGTGCAGAACATCGATATGATGAATTTGGCGGGCTTCTGCCGAAATTGCATGTCGCGCTGGTATGATGAAGCGGCAGCGGAAAAGGGCATTGAAATTGGCAAGATGCCCGCCCGGGAAATCATCTATGGCATGCCGTTTGATGAGTGGCGCGCGAAATACCAAACCGAAGCGTCCGGTGCCCAGCAAGAACAGTTCAAAGAGGCAATGGCGCGGCACGACGAAAAGGGCTAGGGCCCACGCTTTACTGATTTAAGGGAACAGCACCATGGTGGATGCAACAGGCTTTGCGCGCGAACAGCTGCGCGCTTTCATTGAGCGCATCGAGCGGCTCGAGGAACAGAAAAAAGAAATTAGCGACGATATTCGTGACGTGTTCGCCGAAGCCAAAGGCAATGGTTTCGACGTGAAAGTCATGCGTCAAATCGTGCGCCTGCGTAAGGTCGATGCCAGTCAGCGCGAAGAAGAAGACGCGGTGCGGGATCTTTATCTGACGGCGTTGGGCATGCTGCCCGAGTTTGAAAACGACGACGGCTAGGAAAGCCAGTTCGTCAAATCCTAGTCCAGCCTTGCGAGTTTCAGTGGTGACGAATTGACGGGCTTTGGACTATCAAAGCTGGTCCATTGTGGTTCGCTGCCGATGGGCCGCAGTTGCTTTTGTAGAACTTTGGCAGGCGCTGCGCGCAAAGCGTTCTGGCCATAGGCCGGAGCGCGCAAGCCACGGGCCTGAACCTTGATGGGATCGAGCGGCGTGATCGCCCAACCCAGAACGGTAGCGCCATTGAGTGTGCCAAGCGCCATGGCGCCGTCTTCTGTAAATTCGCTGGCGGAAGCCACGTCGAATTGCGGAGCCGCGACCGCCAGGTCAGTGTTCAGGCCAGTGTTTTGTGGAGCGGCCGGCTGGGGTGCCGGAGCGGTGGTAGTGACCACAGTGGCCACAGTCGCTTCGTTGCGCGGAGCCGCCCTGGGCACGACCGCAACTTGTGCGGGGGCTGTCGCCGCCGAAGAATTGTCCGAACTGGCGGCGCGCAAAGGCGTGCCCCGCAGCTGCTCCAACACAGCGCGGGCACGGGCGCTCGGTGAGGCTTCCGGCGCAAACGCATGGGCCACTGAAATCCGGCTGTTAAAGCGTGGGGACGTGACGGGGTCGCCGGCTGGGGCGCGGTTGAACTTTGCTGGCGTCGTCGGAGCTATGGATGCAAGGTTGACATTGCCAGCTTCAGCTACAGGCGCATTGCCAAATCTGGAGGTGCCGATGTCGGTCTGAACTGCGGATGCCGGCGGTCGGAAGTCTGGCTGCGGAATGCTGGCAACCAAGGTGCCGTCAACTGCAGGCACCTCAGGCTCTGTAATTAGCGGGCGTTGACGGGGCACAATATCGGTGACTGTCAAAGCGGCGACGAGCGTGGAGTCTTCCTCGCCATCCTCCTCGCCGGGCGCGCGGGCCACCAGCACTTCGCTTTGCTCCGGTGCGTCAGGCGTCAGCGGGCCTTCCGGCGCTGGCGTGCCATCCGGTGTGATGGCTGTGGGCGTTGTGACCGGTGCCGGCGTCAGCGGGTTGAAGACGGGCGAGGCAACTTGCAGCGGCAGTTCGATCGGTCCGACCGGTTCAGGTTCCGGAGCAGGCACGGAGCCGCCGCCAGCGCTTGCGCCGTCTGAGTCAAATCCAGAGCCTGCAACGGCGCCGGCGGGAATGGGCGCGCGGGGCACAGCCGCCGTGCGTACCGGTCGCGGCGTTGGCACCGCATCTGCCACATCATCATCGTCATTGCCGCCTCCGCGCAGAGCTGCGAGCAAGCCGCCGCCGCCGCCGCGGCTGACAGGGGACTTGCCGGCACGAATGCGTTTGTCATCAGCTTGGGCCAGCTTGTAGCCCTTGAGGGGCTTGCCATCGGTGGGTACGTGCAACGTACGCCCATTGGGGAAAACGGCGACCAATTGCTTGCGGCTCATGCGCGGCCAGTGGCGCACGCGGCCTGTGTCCAGGTGCACATACGGGCTACCGGAGCGTGGATAATAGCCCACGCCGCCCCAACCTTTGCGAAGGCCGATCTTACGCAATGTGGATGCTTTCACGCCAGGAATGTAAAAATCCATCGCACGTCCAACCATGTGCTGGCTTTTGGTGGCTTGGCCGCCCCGTGTCCGGCGCAGCATGGCGTTGGTGGCTGGCGAGCGGTAAGCCGAGACAACATGGACGGCGCGGCGGGACCCTGCGGCCTTGCGGACTTCCCACACCAGATCGAACAGGCGCGGATCCATCTTGATGTGTTCCTTGCGCCGCCAGTCGCGCAGGAAGCGGTTCATCTTGTCGAGGCCCGACGCGATGTAACGGCCGTTCTTCTTGAAGGTGATGGCTGTCTTTTCGCCCGTGTTGACGTAATACATCTCAAGCGTACGGGTTTCGGCACGGGCCGTGGACAGGCCGGACATGAGCGCCAACGCAAAAAAAGCCATGAAGCCAAGCTTAATCGCTTCGTGCCAAGCGCCTGGTCGGGCGCGGGCCGCAATCTCTTTGCTCATCGGTTCAGGCAAATGCGCCATCCCTGTCATCGCAAGCACAAATCGATGCCCGCGTACTCAATACACTGTTTACCATTATAACGCGGCGGTGGTTAATGCCTCCCTTAGATATCGTGGTGGAATTTCGATATCTCTTGCGTCAGCGGTCACGTTTTCCACTGCATTGAAGCATAACAACAGTCAATATGGGCGGATTGGTGATCAACCGGCCCGTTTTTGTTCTGCTTCCATCTCGTCTGCCAATCCGTGCTCAGACAGCTTGCGATATAGGGTGGAGCGGCCGATGCCCAGGCTCTTCGCAACCCGCGTCATGTGCCCGTGGTGGAAGTCCAGCGCAAAGGCAATCGTGTCGCGCTCCACCTCTTCCATGCGTTTGATGTCTCCGTGCTCATCGGACAGGCGCACAAAGCCATACATGGACGAAGCATGGGGATTGGCATCCATGCTGGTTGTGTGGGCACTAGGTTGCTGGCGTTCGGGCGTGGCGGTAAAATTATCTTGACTGTTTTGTGCGGGCTCGGTGAAGCCGCCCATCTGAGCTGCAATCTGGGGGAATTCATCGACCGTCAGTTCCGGCCCGTCGGCCAGCACGACCGCGCGGAATACCGAATTTTCCAGCTGGCGAATGTTCCCCGGCCAATCGAACGCCTCCAGCAGCGCGCAGGCCGCCGGGGTGATGGATGTGATCGTGCGCAGCCCTTCTTCCAGCGTGAAGCGGTTGGCGAAGTGGCGCACCAGAAGCGGAATGTCCCGGCGGCGCTCACGCAGCGGCGGCACTCGCAGCGGAAACACATTGAGGCGATAATAAAGATCTTCTCGGAAAGTGCCGTCCCGCACGGCCTGTATGAGGTCACGATTGGTGGCGCTGATGAGCCGGAAATCCACCTTGACGGGCTTGGCTGCGCCCACAGGGTCGATTTCGCCATCCTGCAGGGTCCGGAGCAGTTTCACCTGAATGTCCATGGGCAGCTCCCCCACTTCATCCAGGAAAATGGTGCCACCATGGGCCTCGCGGAATTTCCCCGCATGTTTGTCATTGGCGCCGGTGAACGCGCCTTTCTCATGGCCGAATAGAATGCTCTCCACCAGGTTTTCCGGGATCGCCCCGCAATTGACTGTGATGAACGGCTTGCCCGCACGGTCGCTGGTGCCCTGGATGGCGCGGGCTACGATTTCCTTGCCCACGCCGCTTTCGCCTTCGATCAAAACGGGAATTGAGGATGCCGCCGCCCGCTCACCCAGCTTGATGACCTTGGCCATCATGTCCGATTCTGAAATCAGATCTCCGAAGCTAAGCCGGCCCTCGCTGCGCTTTTTCAACCGCTGCACTTCATGGCCCATCTGCCGCATCTGCAAAGCATTTTCGAGGGACACTTTCAGACGCTCCGCAGAGGCTGGCTTGACCACAAAGTCCCGCGCCCCGGCCTGCATGGCGCTCACAACGGCGTCGATGGACCCTTGGGAAGTTTGCACGATCACGGGGAGGTCCAGGCCCTTTTCCGCCATGCGCGAAAGCACGCCCATGCCATCAAGGTCGGGCATGACAAGGTCCAGCAGCACGGCATCAATTTGCGCCGCATCAGGCTGCGCCAACCGCTCCAGCGCCGCTTCACCGCCGTCGCAGGTTTCTGTGTTATAGCCGATGCGCGCCACCGTGGCCTCGGTGACGCGGCGTTGAACGGGCTCGTCATCGACGATGAGAATGCGTTGGGGCACGGGCGCTCCGGGCTTGGGACTGAATTTCTACACAGCCTGCGATGTTCGCCCTAAACATCTGTTAACGGCTCGTGACCAATTGCCTCTAAATGGGTCACGATTTCGGGTGGTGCCTTGCCACAAGCAAACTACATAACCCACATAGCCACACACGTTGATCAAAAATCCCAAACCTGGACCAAGACATGACAGCTGACATGACCGCTGACGCCCTAACCCTCGACACAGAATTTGGCACGTTGCCCCAGTGGAACTTGGCTGACCTATACCCCGGTCGGGACAGCGCAGAGCTAAAGGCTGACCTAGAGCGTGTGGCCAAGGACGCGCAGGCGCTGGCCGATCAATATCAGGGCAAATTGGCTGACCTGGCGAAGGACAATTTTGACGGGTTGGCCGAGGCCATTGAGCGATATGAGCGCATTTCAGACCTTGCCGGGCGCCTGGGCTCTTATGCCGGTCTGGTTTACACCGGCGATACAACAGACCCCGCCCGCGCGCAGTTTATGGGTAATATTCAAGAAAAGCTGGTGGCGGCCTCAACCACCATCCTGTTCTTTGAGTTGGAGTTGAACCGCATTGAGGACGACGTGCTGGAAGCGGCGATGTCGGCCAGCGCAGCGCTTGCGCACTATCGCCCATGGATCACCGACCTTCGCCTCGAAAAGCCGCACCAGCTCAATGACGAGCTGGAAAAGCTGTTCACCGAGAAGAGCACCTCTGGCGCAAGTGCTTGGAACCGGCTGTTTGATGAAACCATGGCGGGGCTGACCTTCAACGTGAATGGCGAGGAGTTGAACCTCGAACCGACGTTGAACATGCTGCAGGACAGCGACGCGAAAAAACGGGAAGCAGCTTTCCACGCGCTGACCAAAGTGCTGGGCGAGAACCAGCGCCTGTTTACGCTCATCACAAACACGCTGGCCAAAGACCTCGAAATCTCCCGCCGCTGGCGCGGATTTGAGGATGTGGCCGATGGCCGTCACCTGGCCAACCGGGTGGAGCGAGAAGTGGTGGATGTGCTGTTGGCTGCCGTGCGCGACGCCTACCCGAAACTCAGCCACCGATATTACGCCATGAAGGCCAGGTGGATGGGTATGGACAAGATGAACGCCTGGGACCGCAATGCCCCTTTGCCGGATCAGGATGACCGCATCATCGCCTGGGACGAAGCCCGCAAGACCGTGATGGACGCCTATTCCGGCTTTTCGCCGAAGATGGCCAAGCTGGCCGAGCCGTTTTTCAATGACAATTGGATCGACGCCCCAACGCGCCCCGGCAAGGCACCCGGCGCCTTCGCCCACCCCACAGTGCCCAGTGCGCACCCCTATGTGATGCTCAATTATATGGGCAAACCGCGGGATGTGATGACCTTGGCCCATGAACTTGGCCACGGCGTGCACCAACGCCTGGCAGCGCAGCAGGGCGCGCTGATGGCCCCGACGCCGTTGACGCTGGCGGAAACTGCATCGGTCTTTGGTGAGATGCTCACATTCCAGTCGCTGCTCAACGCCACTGAAACGCCCAAACAACGCAAGGCCATGCTAGCGGCCAAGGTGGAGGACATGCTCAACACGGTTGTGCGCCAAATGGCGTTCTACCAGTTTGAACGCAAAGTCCATACGGCGCGCCTTGAAGGCGAGTTGACGGGCGAGCAATTGAACGAACTCTGGATGAGTGTTCAAGGCGAGAGCCTGGGGCCGAGCATCGAACTGAACGAAGGCTACGAGACATTCTGGATGTACATTCCGCATTTCATCCACTCGCCCTTCTACGTCTATGCCTACGCCTTTGGGGATTGCCTCGTGAACTCGCTTTACGCCGTCTATCAGAACGCCGAAGCGGGCTTTCAGGACAAATATTTCGATCTTCTGGCCGCTGGTGGCACCAAGCACCATTCAGAGCTTCTGGCACCGTTTGGCCTCGACGCCAGCGATCCGGACTTCTGGCAGAAGGGTCTGGGGGTGATCGAGGGCTTTATTGACGAGATCGAAGCGCTGGAGGAGGCGGGAGCTTAGATTTGGGGCTCAAATACCACCCAAAGGCGGGTTCTATCGTCCTAGTTCATTTTGACAGCGGTTTCGTAAAACCTGAGATGGTGAAGACTCGATTGGCTGTGGTGGTTAGTCCGCCGATCAAGGCCCGTCATGGAATGCTCACTGTTGTACCATTGAGCACTAGCGCGCCTCGAGAAGTTCAAGCCTATCACTGTGTCGTAGAATTGGGTTTTGACGTTCCAGCTCCTTGGGGAAACAAAATACGTTGGGCGAAAGCGGACATGATTTGCGCGGTAAGTTTAAACCGATGCAGTCTGTTGAGATTGCCACGTGAAAACGGTCGCCGCCGTTATCTTTTTGAAACGATCTCCAAAGAGCAATTACATCATGTGAGGCGGACAATTTTAGCGAGTTTGGGTATGTGAGAATTGAAGTCACCGCAAAAACCTGCTATGTTTATTGGGCAGGCAGCTCTGCGAAAGCATCTGCATTCAAGACCCTAACGGGCCTCCAGCTCCATTGGCGATACCAAGCCTGGAGCTGGTGTCGTTTCAACATTAGCGTTTTCTAAGCCCAAACCACAGCACGCCACCGGCGAGCAGGCCCCAGAACGCGCTGGAGATGCCCAAAAGGCTCATGGAGCTGGCAGTCAGGATAAAGGTCGCAGCGGGTGGTTCGAGGCCTATTTTGTCTTCAAAGGCTGACTTGAGCGATGCGATCAGTGCCGGGAACAAGGCAAGGCCAGCAACGCTGGTGACCAAGAGTGTTGGTGCGAAACTGACGGCGGCGGTGACGAAGCCCCCCAGCACCCCTAGAAGCACATAGCAGGTGCCACACACAATGGTGGACCAATAGCGCTTGGCCTGATCGGGGTTGGCGTCTTCGCCGCTCATCATGGCGGCGGTTATGGCTGACATGTTCACCGGGATTGCGCCAAATGGTGCCGTGACAAGACTGGCCATGCCGGTGCGGCGTAGCAGCCTGGAACGGTCGGCGGCATAGCCATGCAGCTCGAGCACCGTGAAGCCGGGTATGTTCTGGCCAGCCATGGTGACGAGGTAGAGCGGCAGTGCCACCGAAAGCGCCGAACCCCAATTGAAGACTGGCATCACAAACTCTGGTTGTGGGACCAAGGCTGCTGCCAATTGTGCGCCGGTGCCCTCCGGGGCGGGCACGGCGAAGATCAATACCAAAATGAAGGCCGCCACCGCCATAGGTACGGCCGCCAGCCGGTGGAGCATGAGCCCTAACCCCCAGGCGCACAGGACCGGCAGCACAAGGGATGGAATTTCGCCCAGTGCCAGGGCCGGAAACAGGCACAGCTTGAAGATCACCCCCGCGAGCAATGCGCTGGCGATGGGTTTGGGTATCGCCGCAACGGCTTTGGCGAGGGCAGGGACGATGCCGGTCAACACAATTGCCGCGGCGCATAAGATAAGTGCGCCGACCGCCTCGGCGAACCCTCCAGCCAAAATGGGGGATGCTGCCAGAAACGCCGCGCCGGGCGTGGACCATGCCACGGCGGCCGGTGTTCGGGTGGCGATGGCAAACCAAATTGAACACAGGCCCATGGCGATGGATGCAAACATTAGGCCTGATGCCGCCTGCGCATCCGTTGCCCCGACGGCCGTCAATCCGGCCAAGACGATGGCGAAAGAAGATGAAAACCCCACGAAGGCGGCAAGCAGACCGGTGGAAAGCGCAGATATGGAGAAATCGCGGAGCATAGGGAGCATAGTCAGGCGTTAGCCGACCAGTTGCGGCCCGACAATTCACCATGGCCATAAATGTACGTGGCCGCGTGGTGGAGCGTGAAGGCCCAGCGCGCGCCTGGCGTTGGGGTGGTGAGTGCCAGGTGTGCGATTTGCGCATTCCGAAAGCTGCGTGCGGCGCTACGGCGCTTGTCTGTCCGCACTTGGTGGCTACATCCATTATTATGACCGATACAGCTTCAACACCGCCCGCCTCACCCGCAAATGATGGCGAACGCAATCGCTTCTCCGCCCGCGCGGGGCGTTATGCCCGCGTCGGGTCGGGAATGGGGGGCATTGCAGCCAAGATGGCAGCCAACAGGTTGCTTGGCCGTGAGTTGGACACAAATGCCAATGCCGCCGAGATCGCCGCTGCGCTGGGCAACCTCAAGGGCCCGATC
>JBCDIB010000040.1:0-12039 GCA_038749385.1 Pseudomonadota bacterium
AGCCCATTTTGTTGAGCCTGTGACGGTGACGCCAACAAAATTGCTGCAACAGCGAAACACGCCGCAAGTTTCGGTGCTGTGTTTATCCAACCCATATCGTTTTCTCCCACGCCCGCCGCGTTCCACAACCGTATCAGTGTGCGCTTCGCTTGCCACCCATGTTTCTCGCCCTTGTTTGCGAGCGGACCCCGAAACGAAAAAGGGGCCCGCAGGCCCCAATATTCCTAACCAAAAGTCGGCACTTATGCGCCGACTTCAGCAGCCTCTTCAGCCTCCAGCCGCTCGCGATCAACCTTACCCTTGGCATCGACGTCGCGGTCAACCAGCTCAATCACCGCCAGTGGTGCGTTGTCACCGTAGCGGAAGCCGGCTTTGAGAACGCGCGTGTAACCACCCGGACGCTCTTTGTAGCGCTCTCCCAAAACGGTGAAGAGCTTTGCAACGAGCTCCTTATTCTGGATCTGGCTGATGGCCTGACGGCGGGCATGCAGGTCACCGCGCTTGCCGAGCGTGATCAACTTGTCGACGATCGAGCGGAGCTCTTTCGCCTTGGGCAAGGTGGTCACAATTTGCTCATGCTCGATGAGCGACGCCGCCATGTTTGCAAACATGGCTTTGCGGTGGCTGGAGGTGCGGTTCAGTTTGCGGAGTTTCATTCCGTGGCGCATGGCTTTTCCTAACTTGGAATTATAGGCGGCCTAGCACTTAAGCCCGCCTGTCTGAATTATATGGCGGCCGGGGATCCGGCCAACCGAGACTTAGTATTGGTCTTCGTAACGCTTGGCCAGCTCGTCAATGTTTTCTGGCGGCCAGGCCGGCACTTCCATACCGAGGTGCAGACCCATGGAGGCCAAGACTTCCTTGATCTCATTGAGCGACTTACGACCGAAGTTCGGCGTACGCAGCATTTCCGCTTCTGTCTTGAGGATAAGATCGCCAATGTAGACGATGTTGTCGTTCTTCAAGCAATTTGCAGACCGCACGGACAGCTCAAGCTCATCAACCTTTTTGAGAAGCGCGGGGTTGAAGGCGAGCTCGGTCACCTGCTCCTGCACAACCTCTTTCTGAGGCTCTTCAAAGTTAACAAATATGGACAGCTGATCCTGAAGAATGCGTGCGCCATAAGCGACTGCATCTTCCGGCGTTACCGCACCATTGGTTTCCAACTTCAAGATCAGCTTGTCATAGTCCAGCACTTGGCCTTCGCGGGTCTTTTCGACCTTATAGGAAACCGTGCGGATCGGGCTGTAGAGGCTGTCCACCGGGATCAAGCCAATAGGCGCATCTTCCGGGCGGTTGCGGTCCGCAGGCACATAACCCTTGCCAGTGTTGACGGTGAATTCCATGCGGATTTCAGCGCCTTCATCCAGCGTGCAGAGCACCAGATCAGGGTTGAGAATTTCAACATCGCCGATGACCTGGATATCGTTCGCCGTAACCGTGCCCGGGCCTTCCTTACGCAAAACCATGCGCTTGGGGCCCTCGCCTTCCATGCGGATGGCGATTTCCTTGATGTTCAAAACAATGTCGGTAACGTCTTCTCGCACACCGGCGATGGACGAGAATTCGTGCAATACACCGTCTATCTGCACAGCCGTAACAGCCGCGCCCTGAATGGACGACAGCAGCACACGGCGCAATGCGTTGCCGAGCGTAAGGCCGAAGCCACGCTCAAGCGGTTCAGCAACAACAGTTGCCGACAGTCCGTCATCGGCAACCGATACGTCCAGCTTGTTGGGTTTGATAAGTTCCTGCCAGTTCTTCGAGATCATGGCTCATTCCCTGTGTATCCGACCACCATCCATTCGTGGCCGTGATTTTGGAATATACGCCCCGCATGGATGCGGATCGCGGGGCGGGAAATCTTTAGACGCGGCGCTTCTTGCGAGCGCGGCAGCCATTATGCGGGATCGGCGTCACATCGCGGATCGACGTGATGGTGAAACCCACAGCTTGCAAAGCCCGCAGCGCACTTTCGCGGCCAGAGCCTGGACCAGTAACCTCAACTTCGAGGCTGCGCATGCCGTGCTCCTGGGCCTTTTTACCAGCATCTTCAGCAGCCATCTGAGCGGCATAAGGTGTGGACTTGCGCGAACCTTTGAAGCCCTGCGCACCGGCGGACGACCAGGAAATTGCATTTCCCTGCGCGTCTGTGATGGTGATCATGGTATTGTTGAAGCTGGAGTTCACATGGGCGACGCCCGACGTGATATTTTTTCGCTCGCGGCGCTTTACGCGGCCAGCGTCTTTAGCAGATTTTGCCAAGGTCTTTTCCTCTTATCGATCTAAGCGCTGCCGTGATGCCGGCAGCTACACCGTTGTCAGCCCGCCCAAATGACGAGAGAAAAGCACGTTGCGGTGTGCAAAGCCGAAAGCGCCCGGCACGGCCAGGCGCTTGGAGAAGCGCCTTGCGGCGCCACTAAATTACTTTTTCTTACCGGCAATCGCCTTGGCCGGACCCTTGCGGGTACGGGCATTTGTGTGAGTGCGCTGGCCGCGAACCGGAAGGTTACGGCGGTGGCGCAGGCCACGGTAGCTGGCAAGATCCATCAGGCGCTTGATGTTCATGCTGGTCTCACGACGAAGATCGCCTTCGACCTGATAATCACGGTCGATCATCTCGCGGATTTGCAGCACTTCAGCATCAGACAGTTCGCTTACGCGGCGCTCAACTGGAATACCGCACTTTTCGGTAATTTCAGCTGCGAACTTTTGGCCAATGCCATGAATGTAAGTCAACGCGATTGGAACGCGTTTGTTGGTCGGAATGTTGACACCAGCGATACGAGCCACGCTGTTCTCCTTGTTCGGTTGCCAGGCAAAACGCCCTGCACCCTATTGATTGGGGGTCGCCCCCGAATGTGTACGGCCCTGCGGTTTGAGCGTTCCGCCCTCCACATAAATCAGGCCCCGCAAACAGGGCCCGCTTCAACCGTTCCTAAACAGATTGCGCGGTCTTAGAGCGGGAATCAGAAAGCGTCAACACCGCTATTGACATTTTCATGCCCCCGGTTAAGCGCCCCTGCCCGGCAGTTACAAAACACTGCCACCAACCGCCACGGCTAGTTATCCAAAACCGCTCCGATAGCAGCACTGACCTCATCAATCGAGTTCATGCCATCAACGCCTTCCAGCTTACCCTTTGCATGGTAATAGCCAACCAGCGGCGCAGTCTTTTTGTAATATTCGCGCAGACGCTCATCGAAGACCTCAGCATTGTCATCTTTGCGGGGCGTCTGCCCGGCTGCAATTGCATCTTCAGCCCGCTTGACGATACGACCGACCAGGGCCTTATCGTCAACCTGAAGTTCAATTACGCAGTCAAGGCTCATGCCCTTGTCCGCGAGCATGGCTTCAACAGTGTCGGCCTGGGCAAGCGTCCGGGGATACCCGTCGAGGATAAAGCCGTTTGCGCAATCCGCCTCGTCAATACGCTCCGAAACGATACCATTTACGATCTCGTCAGATACGAGCTCGCCAGCATCCATTACGGCTTTGGCTTTGATACCAATGGGCGTGCCGGCGGCTACTGCTGCGCGCAACATGTCGCCAGTTGAAAGTTGCGGAATACCGCGCTCAGCCACCAGGCGAGCAGCCTGGGTGCCTTTGCCCGCTCCCGGCGGGCCAAGCAGAATAAGTCTCATCGCCGCCGTTTCCCCCCGCGCAGCTTCGATTTCTTGATCAGCCCTTCATATTGCTGGGCCAACAGATGGCTCTGGATCTGATTCACCGTATCCATGGTCACCGAAACCACGATCAGAAGCGATGTGCCGCCCAGATAGAAAGGTACACCTGCAGACGAAATCAAGAATTCCGGGATCAGGCAGACCACCACCAGATAAAGCGCACCCACGACCGTAATGCGAGTTAGCACATAGTCGATATGCTCAGCGGTCCGTTCCCCCGGACGAATCCCCGGAATGAAACCGCCATGATTGCGAAGGTTGTTGGCCGTGTCCTTTGGATCGAGCACAAGGGCCGTGTAGAAAAAGGCGAAGAACGCAATCATGGCGCCGTAAATCATATAATAGACCGGCTGCCCCCGCCCCAGCTGGGACGTAATCGTCGTGACCCAACCTGGCAGATTGGAATCGCCCGCCGCGAAAGTTGCCAACGTGGCCGGCAGCAACAACAACGAAGAAGCAAAAATGGGCGGAATAACGCCCGCAGTGTTGAGCTTAAGCGGCAGGTGCGAGGTCTCACCCTGCGCCATCATATTACCCACCTGACGCTTCGGATATTGGATCAGAAGCTTGCGCAGCGCGCGCTCGAAGAACACCACGACTGCGATGAGGCCAACAGCCAGCACCAGAATACCAAGGACCAACGGCGTGGACAACGCACCCTGTTGACCAAGGGACAGTGTGGAGGCGATTGCGCCGGGAAGGCCTGCAACGATGCCGGCGAAAATGATGAGCGAAATACCGTTACCGATACCACGCGCGGTAATCTGCTCACCGAGCCACATCAGGAACATGGTGCCACCGAGAAGCGTAATCACGGTGGTCGCGCGGAAGAACAGGCCCGGATCGTTCACCAGCCCTTGGCTGCTTTCCAGCCCGACCGCCACCCCATAGGCTTGAATGGTGCCCAGCACCACGGTGCCATAGCGTGTGTATTGGTTGATGGTCCGGCGACCGGCCTCGCCTTCCTTCTTCAACTGCTCCAATGACGGCACCATGGATGTCATGAGCTGCATGATAATGGACGCCGTGATGTACGGCATAATTCCAAGGGCAACGATGGCCAACCGCTCGATGGCACCGCCCGAAAACACGTTAGCCACACCCAAAATGCCAGTCTGAGCATTTGAGAATGCCTGAGCCAGCTGATCGGCATTGATGCCCGGCAGCGGAACGTAGGTGGATAGCCGATAAATCAGCAATGCACCCAGCGTGAACCAGATGCGCTGCTTGAGCACGGTGGCTTTTGAAAAAGACGACCAGCTTAGATTGGCGGCGAGTTGTTCTGCGGCAGATGCCATGGAATTCTCCTCAGTCCGCTCAAAGCAAGAGCGGCATCCCAATTTGCAACCAAGATGTCCACTGGCGAGTGCCCGAACAAATCAACGTTGCGGCGCGAAGATACGGACCAGTGGCGCGCGTGTCAGCCCTCCGCGAAAACTTAGACGCTATCTGCACCAAATCCAGCCTAAGCCGGCAATCACGAAAGACGAGAAAAAGCAAAAAGGCCGCGTTTGAAACAAATCAAACGCGGCCAATTCAGGTTAAGCCATTAAGCTGTTTCAACTTCGGCCTTGGCAGGCTTGGTGACAGTAACGGACCCACCGGCCTTTTCGATCTTCTCGACCGCAGACTTGGAAGCACCGTAAACAGTCAGATCGACTTTTGCACTGATGTCGCCGTCAGAAAGCACGCGAACACCGTCTTTCGCCTTCTTCAGCACGCCAGCTGCAACAAGCGCATCAACATCGACGGCACCGGCCTTCAGCTTTCCAGCATCAATTGCCTGCTGAATGCGGCCAACGGCCACGATGTTCAGATCCTTGGCGAAGATGTTGTTGAAGCCACGCTTGGGCAGACGCCGATAAATCGGCATTTGGCCGCCCTCGAAGCCATTGATGGCCACACCCGAGCGGGACTTCTGCCCTTTAACACCACGGCCACCTGTTTTGCCCGTGCCGGAACCGATGCCCCGACCAACGCGCTTGCGACGGTGCACGGCACCCTCTTTTTCTGAAATTTCGTTCAGTTTCATAATATCGCTCCTGCCCTACGCTTCGTCGACGACGCGAACGAGGTGGGACACCTTGCGGATCATGCCACGCACGGAAGGCGTATCTTCCAATGTGCTGCGGCGACGGATTTTGTTGAGACCCAAGCCGATCAAGGTTGCACGCTGCTCCTGCGGACGGCGCAACGGGCTACCGGTTTGCTCAACGGTGATGGTTTTCTTTTCGGCCATCTTACTCCTCCGAAGCGCCAATCAGCGCCGTGCGACGGGCTTGCAGTTCGGCGTATTTGATGCCGCGCTGTGCTGCAATGTCCTTGGGGTGCATCTGCTGCTTGAGAGCATCAAACGTGGCGCGAACCATGTTGTACTTGTTCGACGAACCAAGCGACTTCGCGACAACGTCCTGAACACCAAGCGTTTCAAAAACCGCACGCATTGGGCCACCGGCAATGATACCGGTCCCTGGAGGCGCTGCACGGAGTTTCACCTTACCGGCGCCGTGGCGGCCATCGATATCGTGGTGGAGGGTACGACCATCGCGCAACGGCACGAAAATCATGTCGCGCTTGGCGGCTTCTGTTGCCTTGCGAATAGCCTCTGGAACCTCACGGGCTTTACCGTGGCCAAAGCCAACGCGGCCTTTTTGGTCGCCAACGACGACGAGTGCGGCGAAACCGAAGCGGCGGCCGCCTTTAACGACTTTCGCAACGCGGTTGATGTGAACGAGGCGATCTGTGAACTCACTGTCCACCTCATCGCGATCGCGACGGCGATCGTTCTGTGCCATGTCCTTATCCTTTATTCTTTTGCGGGTGCATGTGCATGGGAAAAGCCGGCCGCACTGAAATTCAGCTACGCCCGGCGGTGTAATTGCTAGAAGTTCAGGCCGGCTTCACGTGCTGCATCTGCCAAGGCCTTGACGCGACCATGATAGATGAAGGCTCCACGGTCAAAAACGACATCTTTGACACCGGCTTTGGAAGCGCGCTCGCCAACCAGTTTGCCAACAGCTGCAGCAGCAGATGTGTCAGCACCGGTTTTCAGATCGCCGCGCAGGTCTTTGTCGAGCGTCGAGGCAGCAGCCAATGTGCGGCCGGACGCATCGTCGATGACTTGCGCATAAATATTCTTCGATGAGCGGTGCACGCTGAGACGCGGTCGGCCATTGGCCGTCTTGCGGATCGAACGGCGGATGCGGGCAGCACGACGCTGCATAGTTTGTTTAACGCTAGCCATGGATCTACTTCTTCGTGCTTTCTTTGCGGAAGATGCGCTCTTCGGCATATTTCACGCCTTTGCCCTTGTAAGGCTCGGGCGGACGGAAACGCCGAATTTCTGAGGCCATCTGGCCCAACTTCTGCTTATTGATACCTGACAGTACAATCTCGGTGGGCTTTGGGCACACAACCTTGATGCCGTCTGGGATCGGATAGTTGACGTCGTGACTGAAACCAAGCGCCAGCTGCAGATTGTTCCCCTGCACTGCTGCACGATAACCCACACCGTTGATCTCGAGCTTACGCTCAAAACCGTCTTTGACGCCGACAATAATGTTCTCGATCAAAGTGCGGTTCATGCCCCATTTGGCACGGGCGTCTTTCGACTTGTCCTTCGGATCGACGCTGATAGCGCCGTCTTCCATCTTTACGAGCACTTCGTCATTGACGACGTGGGTCAGCTCGCCCTTGGGGCCTTTGGCTGTCACGGTTTGGCCGTCCACGGTGGCAGTGACGCCATCGGGGATCGAAACCGGTTTTTTGCCGATACGAGACATATTATGTCCTTTCCTTAGCTTCCCTGCATTGGTCTAGAAGACCGTGCAGAGAACCTCGCCGCCGATGTTCTGCTCACGAGCTTCATAATCAGCCATCACACCTTTGGAGGTGGAGACGATTGCGATGCCGAGACCATTGGAAACGTGCGGAATGTTTTTCACAGACGCGTACACGCGGCGACCAGGCTTGGAGACACGGGCGATCTCGCGGATCACACTGTCGCCTTCGTGGTACTTCAGCTCGACCTCGAATTCGGCCTTGCCGCCTTCATAGTCGGTGCGTGTGTAACCACGAATGTAACCTTCATTTTTCAGAACTTCGAGAACATTGCCCCGCAGCTTGGAAGCCGGAGTAGATGTCTTCGTCTTGCTCCGCATGATGGCGTTACGGATACGAGTGAGCATATCGCCCACAGGATCATTTACGATCGTCATGTTTCAGCTCCCTTACCAGCTCGACTTAACGAGGCCGGGCACCTGACCCAGATTGCCGAGCTCACGCAGGGCAATACGGCTCATGCCGACTTTGCGGTAGTAACCGCGGGGGCGACCAGTCACTGCACAACGGTTCCGCAAACGGTTCTTTGCGGAGTTGCGTGGCAGCGCAGCCAGATCGAGCTGCGCCTTGAAGCGCTCTTCGATCGGGTTGTTCTGATCCATGATGATAGCTTTAAGCTCAGCGCGCTTGGCGGCATACTTATCCACCAATTTGGAGCGCTTTTTGTTCTTTTCGACAGCGGCAACTTTAGCCATATGCTTGTTCCTTATCTAACGCTTGTCGTTACTTTGAGAACGGGAAGTTGAAGGCCGTGAGCAATGCCCGGGCTTCTTCATCCGTTGTCGCAGTCGTGCAAACGATGATGTCCATGCCCCAGATCTGATCTACCTTGTCGTAGTTGATCTCTGGAAACACGATGTGTTCCTTGATGCCCATGGCGAAGTTGCCGTTGCCATCAAAGCTTTTGGCGTTGAGGCCGCGGAAATCTCGCACGCGCGGCAGCGCGATTGTGATCAGACGATCCAGGAATTCGTACATGCGAGCGCCCCGGAGGGTCACCTTACAACCAAGTGGCATCTCTTCGCGGACCTTGAAGCCCGCGATGGATTTCCGTGCCTTGGTGATCACCGGCTTCTGGCCGGCGATCAACTCCAGATCAGCGGCAGCAATAGCGGCTTTCTTCGAGTCTGCGGTGGTTTCACCCACACCCATGTTCAGAACAATCTTGTCCAGACGCGGGATCTGCATTTGGTTCGCGTAGGAAAACTGCTCCTGCATGACGCCGCGAATAGCGTCGTCATATTGCTGGCGCATACGCGGTTGTGTAGCAGCTTCAGCCATTGATCACTTCCCCCGTGCGTTTGGAGACACGCACCTTGGTGCCGTCCTCATTGATTTTGAAGCCAATGCGGGTTGCCTTGCCATCCTTGGGATCTTTGATCGCCAGGTTCGAAAGGTTCATCGACGCTTCTTTGTTCACGATACCGGATTCAGCGGCAGCAGTCTGACGCTGATGGCGCTTGACCATATTGATGCCGCGAACGACAGCGCGATTGTCCTTTGGCAGCACCGAAAGAACTTCGCCTTCCCGGCCTTTATCCTTACCGGTGAGCACGACAACGGTATCGCCTTTTCTGATCTTCTGCATCAGTTTGCCCTCACAGCACTTCTGGAGCGAGTGACACGATCTTCATGTGCCGCTTGCCGCGCAGCTCGCGCGGAACCGGGCCAAAAATACGCGTGCCAACAGGCTCAATCTTATTGTCCACCAGGACGGCGGCATTGCCGTCGAACCGGATCACGGAACCATCAGCGCGGCGGATGTCCTTGGCGGTGCGAACCACCACTGCCTTCATCACGTCGCCCTTTTTAACGCGGCCCCGGGGAATGGCTTCCTTGACCGACACAACAATGGTGTCGCCCACGTGCGCATATTTACGCTTTGAGCCGCCGAGGACCTTGATGCACATCACGCGACGCGCGCCTGAATTGTCCGCGACGTCCAGATTGCTTTGCATCTGAATCATGCTTCTGTCTCTTCTTTTTGGAACCCGCACGAGCATACCGGCGCTGAAAACAACGTGAAGCCCACGCAAGCGCGGGCCAAACCGATAGACCTGATACGAGGCCGTTTCCTTGTAACTTACAGCTCAAATGCGGGCTGTGCAGCTTGTGTGTTGGTAAGGGAGCCTCAGCCCCCTCGCCTGCACTGGGAGGGTCTTGGAAAGGCAGACCGCTAAGCGGTCACTTTTTCCAACACAACCCAGCTCTTGTGTTTCGAGATTGGTGCGCACTCTTGAATAGAGACCTGATCACCAGCCTTGAATTCGTTGTTGGCGTCATGCGCCTTGTAGTTCTTCGAACGACGAACCGTCTTTTTGAACAATGGATGAGTGAAGCGACGCTCCACCTTCACCACAACGGTCTTATCGCTTTTGTCGGAGACGACAGTCCCCTGAAGGATGCGTTTTGGCATTTCGTGTTCCTTACGCCGTAAACCTAGCGTTGGCTAGACCTAATTGGCCGCGTTTTCGGCGGCGGTGGCGGTGCGTTTCTCACCGGCGATTGTCTGGATACGCGCGATATCGCGCCGCACCTGACGAACCCGTGCGGTGTTTTCAAGCTGATTGGTAGCCCGTTGGAAGCGCAGATTAAACTGCTCTTTTTTCAGGTCGGTCAGCTTGGTGGTCAATTCATCGAGCGACATGGCGCGAACGTCAGAAGCTTTCATCTTTTCACTCCTTAGTCGGCGATACGCTGTACAAAGCGCGTCTTGACCGAAAGTTTGGCGGCTCCGAGGGACAAAGCCTCGCGGGCCACGGTTTCACTCACACCGTCGATTTCGAACATGATGCGACCAGGCTTAACCCGAGCTGCCCAATAATCGACAGAACCTTTACCCTTACCCATGCGCACTTCAGTCGGCTTCGACGTCACTGGCAGATCAGGGAAGATGCGAATCCACACGCGCCCCTGGCGCTTCATGGACCGCGTGATGGCACGGCGGGCAGCCTCAATCTGACGAGCGTTTACCCGGTCAGGCTCGAGGGCCTTCAGGCCGTAGGATCCGAAATTCAGTCGGGTACCACCCTTGGCGAGGCCATGGATGCGACCCTTGTGCTGCTTTCGGAATTTGGTGCGCTTTGGCTGCAGCATTCTAGTTTTCTTTCATTTCACACTGGCTCGGGACGGCCCTTACCACTTGCAAGACAGATTGGCTTGGATGACGTCCGCGACTAGCGGGCGCCCTCGCGTTCCCGGCGTGGTCCACGACCGCCACCTGGTCCACCGCCTTCAGAAGCGGCAGCGGCGCGTTTTTCAGATGCCATGGGATCATGCTCAAGGATTTCACCCTTGAAGATCCAGACTTTGACGCCGCAAATACCGTAAGCCGTTTCGGCCTCGGCGGTACCGTAGTCTACATCAGCGCGCAAGGTGTGAAGTGGCACACGGCCTTCGCGATACCACTCGGTGCGAGCGATCTCTGCGCCACCCAAACGGCCGCCGCAATTGATACGAATGCCTTCAGCACCCAAGCGAATGGCGTTTTGCACCGCGCTCTTCATAGCCCGACGGAACGCGACCCGGCGCTCCAGCTGTTGGGCGATGGACTGCGCAACGATCGTCGCATCGATTTCAGGCTTGCGGATCTCAACAATGTTGATGTGCACTTCCGAAGACGTCATCGAGCCAAGCTTCTGGCGCAGCTTTTCAATATCTGCACCCTTCTTGCCAATGATGAGACCGGGACGACCGGCGTGAATGGTCACGCGGCACTTTTTGTGCGGGCGCTCGATCACAACTTTGGAAACAGAAGCCGCTTTCAGCTCCTTCTCCAGATAGGTGCGAATGCGCAGGTCTTCAGCGAGCAGCGAACCATACTCGCCCTTGTTGGCGAACCAGCGGCTGTCCCATGTGCGGTTGATACCGAGGCGTAGGCCAATCGGATTGATCTTCTGACCCATTATGCTGCCTCTTCTGTTTCGCGGACGACGATTGTCAGGTGCGAGAACGGCTTCAAGATACGGCTCGACTTACCACGGCCCCGCGCCATGAAGCGCTTCATCACCATGGCCTTACCCACATAGGCTTCGGCCACGACCAGGCTGTCGACGTCGAGGTCGTGATTATTCTCGGCATTGGCGATGGCCGACTGCAGGGTCTTGCGAACCGTGCCAGCAATACGCTTGCGAGAGAATTCGAGATCCGCGAGAGCCGAGTTCACCTTCTTGCCGCGGATAAGCTCCGCCACAAGGTTCAGTTTCTGCGGCGAGGTACGGATCATGCGGGTGACCGCCTGCGCCTCATTATCTGCGAGGGCGCGTTCGCGTTTGGGCTTACCCATATCGCTACTTCCTCTTGGCTTTCTTGTCCGCACCGTGACCGTAATAGGTCCGGGTTGGAGCGAATTCACCCAGCTTGTGGCCAACCATCTCTTCCGAGACGTTCACCGGGATGTGTTTCTGACCATTGTACACGCCAAAGGTCAGACCCACGAACTGGGGCATGATGGTGGAGCGGCGGCTCCAGGTTTTGATAACCTGGTTGCGGCCGGATTCCCGTGCAGCATCAG
>JBCDIB010000041.1:0-11810 GCA_038749385.1 Pseudomonadota bacterium
ACCTGGTTGCCATGGGTCCGGGCAAGAATGGCGCTCAGCAGCGGCGCCTCAACTTCCCGAAGCACGCGGTGATATAAACCGGGGGGTGGCAGGCCATCACCAGCTTTGGCTACAAGCGCATCCATATGTCTGGTCATGGCACCGACAATGCCGTCATCGGCACTGGCCTCGCCACCAGTTTCCATACCGCCTGGGCGCTGGCTTGCCAGTTCGGACCTGATGATTTGCGGGCCGATCGTGTCCTGCGGATACAGGGCACTCAGCCTGCGCACCAGGTTTTCCAATTCGCGTACATTGCCCGGCCAGTTGTACCGGCGAAGCAGATCCATCGCTTCTGGATCGAGACGTTTGGACTGTAAGCCTTCCTCCTCACACTTGCTGAAGAAATGGCGCACGAGATCAGGCACGTCGTCGGCGCGCTCACGCAGCGGCGGCAGCCTCAAGGGCACAACATTGAGCCGGTAATACAGGTCCTCGCGGAACAGTCCCTGGTCGATCAGCCGTGACAAATCCTTGTTTGTTGCGGCGACGATGCGAATGTCGGTGCGAATGGGGGTGCGTCCGCCAACGGTTGTGTATTCGCCCTGCTGCAGCACCCGCAAAAGTCGGGTCTGCGCCTCCATTGGCATATCGCCGATTTCATCAAGAAATAGCGTGCCACCATTGGCCTGTTCGAAGCGACCTGTCGACCGCGCCTGCGCTCCGGTGAACGCTCCTTTCTCGTGGCCGAAAAGATCGCTCTCTATAAGATCGCGAGGAATTGCCGCCATGTTCACGGCGACAAAGGGGCCCTTGGAGCGTTTGCCGAAATCGTGCAGCGCGCGGGCGACAAGCTCTTTGCCGGTGCCCGACTCACCGGAAATCATCACAGTCAGATCGGTCTGCATCATGCGCGCAAGGACACGATAAATGTCCTGCATCGCCGTGGACCGACCCACGAGAGGAATGTTCTCAACAGTGCCGGATTTATCTGCACTGCGGTCCAATGGTCGGTTGCGCAGCTCCTCAAGCGCACGCCCCACGATTGCGCGTAATTCGCCAAGATCGAACGGCTTGGGAAGATATTCGTACGCACCGAGTTCGGACGCCTTTACGGCGGTCATGAACGTGTTTTGTGCACTCATGACGATGACAGGCAGCGTAGGTCTCGCGTCCCGGATGCGAGGCAGCACATCGAATAGATTGTCGTCCGGCATAACCACATCGGAAACGACGACATCCCCCTCTCCCGACGACACCCAGCGCCAGAGCGTGGCTGCATTTGACGTCACCCGGACATCGTAGCCCGCGCGTGACAGGGCCTGACTCAGCACCGTCCGGATGGCCGCATCATCATCTGCAACTAATATGGTTCCACTGCTTCGGTTCACTGCTTTACTCCGTGACTGATGGCTGGTCAGATGCATCGTCTTCGTGCATCGGCAGCAGGACGCTGAAACTGGTTTTGCGGCCCTTGGAATTGTGTTCAACCACACCGCCATGGTCGCGGATGACCTTCGCAACCAGAGCGAGGCCCAACCCGCTGCCATTGGTTTTGGTGGTTACAAAAGGATCAAACAGATCAGACGCCAGCTCGTCAGCGATACCGCCGCCATTGTCAGTGACCTTGCATTCGAGCGGCAGATGCATGCGCTCAGATGAGCCGCTCACCGCCATACGCATTCCGGGGCGAAACGCAGTCGAAAGCACGATTTCACCATCGCTATTGTCGCCGATGGCCTCAGCCGCATTTTTCACCAAGTTCATGAAGACCTGAATCAGCAGATCACGATTGCCCCTCACCAACGGCAAAGATGGATCGTAGCGTTCGGATATTCGGATGTGGCTGGCGAAACCGGCTTGCGCCGACATTTTGGCCGTTTCCAGGGCTGCGTGGATGTTCACCGGCTCCATGGCCGGAGGGCGCTCGTCGGAAAAGACCTCCATACGGTCGACCAACGAGACGATGCGGTCAGTTTCTGCCTGTATGAGCCCGGTCAAAGCTCGATCGTCTTCACCTTCCACAGCGGTTTCCAGCAGCTGCGCCGCGCCGCGAATACCAGCCAATGGGTTTTTGATCTCATGGGCCAGCATAGACGCCAGGCCGGTGACGCTGCGGGCCGCCCCTCGGTGATTGAGTTGCCGGTCGATCTTTTCGGCCATGGAGCGCTCTTCAAGCAACAGCACTGTCATGGGTCGCTCGTCCGCTCCGCCAACCGGTGAGGCATAGACGTCCACCTGAACGCCGTCGCCTATGCGTGGACTGGACAGATCCACCTTGCGCTCGGACACCGATACCCGCGTCTCCCGCACCTGGTGCAAAAGCGCGAGCAGAGGACTGTCAAACGGCAGAATACTCTTCAGGCCATGCTTGCGCAGCATCTTTTGGGAGGTCGTGAAAAACTGCTCTGCCGACGCGTTGCAGCGTAGCACTTCATTGCCCTCGCCGATCATCAGCACGGGGTGAGGCAGCGCCTCAATCAGCAGCACGTCCAGCATGCTCCGGCCCGCTCTGGCCTCGATATCGGCCGGGCTCATGCAGCTGTCCTTTCGGCTGAAACATCGGTTGATTGAACAAATATCCGCTGTATCGCGGCCAAGACTTCGGACGGCTCTTCCGCTTTCATGAGATGCAGACGCTCCTGGGCGCTGACCGCTACACCGCTGGATGCGAGATACCAGTCGAGGTGTTTTCGCGCCTGCCGCACGCCAAGCGCGGTGCCGTAATGGCCGAGCATTGCTTCGTAGTGCCCTGAAACGACAGCCACCAATTCTTCGCCGCTGGGATCAGCCTGATATGCGCCGTTGGCCAGAAAACTCGACGTTTGACCAACAATCCATGGTGCGCCGTAAGAACCCCGCCCGATCATGACCGCGTCTGCACCAGAAGCCTCCAGCATGGACGGTGCATTCTCCGGTCGCGTCAGATCTCCATTGGCGACCAGCGGCAAGGAAATAGCGTCACGCACGGCATGGATCGCGCCCCAGTCCGCTTCACCCTTGTAAAATTGGTTCCGCGTGCGGCCGTGCACTGTAATCAGCTGCACGCCCTCGCCTTGTGCAATCTGGGCGAGGTCTGGAGCGTTGATCGTTTCGCGATCCCAGCCAAGGCGCATCTTAAGGGTGACCGGAACCGACACGGCGCTAACCGTGGCGGCAATGAGCCGCTGCGCCAATGCCAGATCGCGCATGAGCGCCGAGCCGGATAGGCCGCTCACCACCTTTTTGGCAGGACAACCCATATTGATGTCGATGATCGCCGCACCCGACTGCTCCGCCAGTTTGGCGGCCTCGGCCATCCAGCGCGGTTCCCGGCCTGCAAGTTGCACCACTGGTGTATCGATCCCGTCCGATTCGGCCTTCAGCCGCATTTCTTCGTGGCCCACGACAAATGCCTCGCTGGCCACCATCTCGGAGACCACCAGCCCCGCACCAAACCCTGCAGCCACGCGCCTGAACGGAACATCTGTCACGCCGGACATAGGCGCCAGAACGGCTCGACCCGAAAAGCCGAGTGCGCTTAGCGCTTGAGGTATGTCGGAGTACAAAGTCAAAAATGCTGCCGGGTTTGCTTTGCCCGATTATGAGGCATTGAATCAGTATGCACAATATTTAATCTTTGCGATATTACCGCCCGTATCCTGCTTGCCCACCGCTTTTTGCAGGTGCAGGAAACGCCTATGAGAAATGACGCCCAGGCCCTCGACTACAACACGCCGCACGTCGGCATTGTGGTCGTTGCCGCCGGCCGGGGATCGCGGGCATCCGAATACGCCCCCGGCCCCAAGCAATATTTCGATCTTGGAGGCAAGACGGTCCTCGAACGTACACTTACGGCGCTGGTTCAAGCCCTAAAAAACACAAGGCTGTCGCTGGTAACAGTGATACATGCGGACGATGCAGCGACATATGCCGAAGTGGTGCCACAAGCGCTTCAGGATGCCATCATGGCGCCGGTAAGCGGCGGCAATACCCGCCAAGCCTCAGTCCTGTGCGGGCTTCGGGCCCTTGAGAAAGCTGCTCCGGACGTGGTTTTGATCCACGATGCTGCTCGGCCATTTGTGTCTGTCGAGCTTGTTCAGGCGTTAATAGGCGAAGCCAATGACGGCGCTGCCTGCTTGCCGCTGCTCCCCGTGCATGACACGGTCAAACAAATGCGGGATGGCGCGGTCCACGGCACGATTGACCGCTCGACTTTGGGCCTAGCGCAAACACCTCAGGCTTTTCCGTTCCACCAGATCGTTGATTTTCATGAGCGGGCGGAGACGCTTGAACAGACTTTCACCGACGATATTGCCCTTGCCGAGCATTTTGGCGCACCCGTGCGTGCAGTTGCCGGTGAACAGGCAAATATCAAACTGACCACCGCAGAAGATATGCAGAAGGCCCAAGCCATGCTGGCACCGAACCTACCGGACGTGCGCGTGGGCACGGCCTACGATGTGCACCGCAGCGAGCCTGGCACACAGATCACGCTATGTGGCCTCACAATTCCCTCCCCTGTATCTTTGATCGGCCATTCGGATGCGGATGTGGCGCTACATGCCCTCACTGATGCTGTGTTGGGGGCGCTGGGTGATGGTGACATTGGCTCGCATTTCCCGCCCACTGATCCGCAATGGCGGGGCGCGGCATCGGACCAATTTCTCAACTATGCCATGGAGCTAGCGGAGGCCCGTGGCGCGTGGGTGACCATGTTGGATGTCACCATTATTTGCGAAGCGCCAAAGATCGGCCCGCACCGTGATGCCATGCGCGAAAGCATCTCAGCCATCACCGGTCTTCCGATGGAGCGCGTGGCGGTAAAGGCTACGACCAACGAAACCATAGGCTTTATCGGACGCCAGGAAGGGATCGCCGCTATCGCCAGCGCAACCCTTGTTTTTGGAGCGAATTAGAATGTTCACTCAAACTCAATTGCGCCTCGCCAGCGACGTGTTGGAAACCGCCCGGGACCAAGACGCAATGATCGCCACCGCAGAAAGCTGCACCGGCGGCCTGATTGCAGCGTTGTTGACGGACGTCGCGGGCTCTTCCGCCGTCATGGACCGAGGGTTCGTGACCTACTCCAACGGCGCAAAGCGCGACATGTTGGAGGTCCGAGCGGAGACTTTAGATAAGTACGGCGCAGTCAGCGAAGAAGTTGCCCACCAGATGGCCCGCGGCGCTTTAGCCAAGTCTGGAGCACTCTATTCGGTGGCAGTCACCGGCATAGCGGGTCCAAACAGCGACGACACCAAAAAGCCCGTTGGCCTTGTCCATATTGCGGTGGGCGCTTCCATCGGTATCTTCCCCAAGACTGCTGCGCATGAGCGCTGCGAGTTTGGCGATATTGGCCGCTCTCAGGTGCGCGCTGCAACGGTTGAAAAGGCGCTGAATATGCTGCTCAACGCCATGCGCGCGGCAGTCTGACCTACAGGCTTTCGAGGAACCGTCGGCTATCATCTTTGATGGCGTCGATCTTGTCCGACTTCATGCGATTGAGGGTCCCATACATCATCCCCATACGCTGGTTGCTGCGTAGAGTGTCTTCATTCTCTATGAGAAAATTCCAGTATAAATAATTGAAAGGACATGCCTTTGGTCCATTCTTTTTACTGACCGAATAGCTGCAAGTACCGCAATAATCGCTCATCTTGTTGATGTAAGCGCCCGACGATGCATAGGGTTTTGACGCCAGATAGCCGCCATCCGCGTACAAAATCATGCCGTGCACGTTGGGCAGTTCCACCCACTCATAGGCGTCGGCATAGACCATCAAATACCATTCCTCGACCTCAGCCGGTGCCAGGCCCGCGATGAGAGCAAAATTGCCGGTCACCATGAGCCGTTGGATATGGTGGGCGTAGGCATTTTCCTGCGTTTCCGTGATGGCTTGGCGCAGGCAATTCATCTGCGTCTCGCCTGTCCAGTAGAAATCCGGCAGCGGACGCTTGGCGCTGAGTTCGTTGGTATCCTTATAATCCGGCATCTTTAGCCAATAAATGCCGCGTACATATTCACGCCACCCGATGATCTGGCGCACAAAACCTTCGACAGCATTAAGGAGAGCCTTACCTTCTGCGTAGGCGTCCAACGCCGCATCCACCACTTCGCGCGGGCGCAGTAGCCCCGAATTGATCATCGGCGAAAGCAATGAGTGGAACAGGAAGGGCTCGCCCTGTTTCATGGCATCTTGATAGCTGCCGTAACCACTGAACCGTTCCTCTATGAAAAAGCCCAGCGCTCGCAATGCCTCGGCCCTCGTCACAGGCCATTCGAATTTGTCGAGCTTGCCGAAATGATTGTCAAAGCGTGATTTGACCAGATCGATCACCTCGCTGGTGATCTCATCGGGGCGGAACACGTGATGGTTAGGCACCTCCACGTCGGGGTCCATGCTTTCACGGTTGTCCTTATCGTAATTCCACTGACCACCGACCGGCTTGTCGCCCTCCATCAGAATATCGTTCTCGCGGCGCATCTCGCGGTAGAAATATTCCATACGCAGAGCTTTGCGGCCTTGCGCCCAGTCAGCAAAGCGTTCGCGCGTGCAATAGAAGCGATCATCATCCAGGATTTCAACGGGCACGCCAAACCGCCCTTCCCAGCTGCGCATATCTTCCAGAACCCGCCACTCACCCGGCTCAGTGACAACGATGCGCTCCGGTTGCACGTCTGCCACGGCCTGAGCAAGTTCGTCAGCAAAACTGCCTTTATTGTCTGGGTCGTCCAGCTTTACATAACGGACGTTCAACCCCTTTTCCCGCAGCGCCTCGGCGTGATGTCGCATAGCGGAGAACAGAAAAGCGATTTTCTGTTTATGGTGACGCACATAATTGGCCTCTTCAGCCACTTCGCACATGAAAACGGTGTCCGCGTCGGCATCTATCCCCTTTAGGCTCGAAATCTCTTTATCAAGCTGATCGCCAAGGACAAATCTCAATGTGCCGGCCATAATTGGTCTCCGAAATACGCGTCTCTATTTAGTGATCGGAGATAGCGCAGACTGCCCAGTTTCAACGCCCCAGTTGCCGCAGGCCAATTCTTGCCGCCACGTTTCAAGCATCCGTTCAGATTTCGGTAACCGCAAAAGCAATGCCTTTGATGCAATTCATGTTTTCCCAGTGCCCGCATGCTTTATTCGCGGGCGACCGTGAATGGGTGTGGGGACACCCGTTTGCAACATTGGTCAGGGACAGCGGCCCACGACGGTGGGACGCGCAAAGGGCAGATGACAAACAACGTCACTCAGATTGCTACATTGGGCTTGCCCACGCTGGTCGTTTCCGACGCCAGCGCGCAATTGGAGTCTGCCCTTAGCTCTTCCGAAACGGCGTTCCGCGTAACAGCCCTTTCCTCATATGCGGAAGCCAATGCCCAAATTTCTGCGAGCCGATTTGCCTCGGTCATCGTGGATCTGCGCGGCTCCAAGAACGAATTTGCCCTTCTGCTTCCCCGTTTGGGCAATCTGTCTCCCAAGCCCCACGTCACGGTCCTCGCATCCGCCCAGATGGCCGACACCGTGCGCGCCATGCCATCCGTCGACCAGGTGCTTGAAGGCATATTCGACACAGCAGCGTTGGCGAGAGCGGCAGTTCCAGCCACCCCGTTGGAGGAGCTACCGGAGCCCGAAACGCCTGGAATAACTGGCCCTCAGACGCCGGAACTCGAAAACCCGGACACGTCCGGGCCCGTCCAGGTGCTGATGTTCCCTCGGGCGTTCTCTTCGGACTTCATGCCGGAAGACGTTTCCGTTGTTGCCATGGGCACGGTGCGGCCCGAAGTGATCGTGCTCACCGAAGAAGGTGTTGCCCGCAAGCTCTCCATGAGCCTGCCCAAAGCGGTGGTGAAAGCGACACCGATAATAGATCTGACCGGCAAGAACCGGGACATTGCCGATTACACGACCACCCTTAAGGGCGCCGCTGGCCTTGAAGAGGCCATGCACCACATCCGCCCACTGGTGGACCGGATGCGCGACTTGCCCGATGCGATCTTCATGACTGAGCGTGAGGAAGATATTCTTCTGGCCCGTCTGGTAATTCGCAACAGCGGCATCGACCCCATATTGCGGCCTGACATTCAAAGCACAGTGTTTGTGCGCGAAAACCTGCTGTTCGAGGATTTCGAAGGCGTGGCCAAGCGGTTGGTAGACCGCAAACTGCTCAAAGCTGAAGTGTTCATGAAGACCAATTGCTGTCCAGCGTGCGACTCAGCGCGTTTGCTGGTGCGCGAGGAGTGTCGAGCCTGCCGATCAACCAATATCAATGAAGTCGCGATTATTCACCATTTTCGCTGTGGGACCCAAGCTCCTGAAACTGACTTCAAGGCCGATAATGGCGTTCTTGAATGCCCAAAGTGCATGAACCGCCTGGATGCCTTTTCGGTGGACTACGACCGTCCCGGCTCGATGATGATTTGCGGCGATTGCGGCAACGAAACCGGCGAAGCGGCCATCGGCATGCAGTGCTTGGACTGCGGAGTGCACAATGACGCTGCCCAGATGAAGCCGGTGACCCACTACAAGTACACCCTCGCCGATACGGCTATGCGCACACTTACCAGCGCCTTTGTCGACAGCCCGACACAAGCGCGCCCGCAGACCGACGTTGGTGCGGTGCTTCGCAATTTCTGCCGCGAGATGGACGTTGCCCGTGCCGACTTTACAGTTTTGCTGCTCAAGCTGGACCCCAATGGCGATCTGCGCCGCGAGCATGGGGAGCGTGGCGTACGCGGCACAACACATCTGGTCGAGCGCAATCTGCGCGAAACCCTGATGTGGGATACCAAGATCGTGCATTGGGCCGGCGGCCTGATCGCTCTACTGCCCAATGCCGCTTCATCAGATGTGGACGCAGAGCTACCTGGCATCATTGCCGAAGCACGGCGCAACATCGCCCTCAACTTCGACCCACAGATTTCAGTGCTCGACGGCGCCAAAGTCCGCAACATGGTACGCCAGAATGTTTAGTGTTTTTAGCGAGTTCTGGGGCTGGGTCTTTGACTATTTTCAGTCCATCACATGGCCACACTTGCTCATGATGGCCTTTCTGACTTTTTCGCTGGAGCTGCCGCGCTACACACTTGGCTTCATCATCGCACTCATCGCCAAGCCATGGCGCGACTTCGACACCGACCGCTCAGTGCATGATTTGGGTAAATTTTCGGTCATTATCGCCGGCCACAATGAAGAGGACGCGATTGAAAAGTGCGTTCGCTCGCTGGACAATCAGACTGTGTCCGGCTTCGAGATCATCTGCGTGGATGATGGCTCGTCAGACAGAACCTTCGAGATAATGACGCGCCTTGAGCGCGAAGGCCTGATCCACCGTGCCGTGCGGCTAGAGTTGCGCGGCGGCAAGGCGTCGGCTTTGAATATGGCCACACGGCTTGCCACCGGCGACGTTTTCATAATCCTCGACGCTGACTCGAAACTCGAAGTCGATGCTGTTGAAAAAGTGCTTTTACCCCTGTTTGACCCAGGTATTCATTGCGTTTCCGGCACCGTGCTGTGCGGCAACCCGGAGGCCGGGTGGGTCGCGAAATGCCAAGCCATTGAATACGCTATTGGTATCCCGCTCGGGCGCACTTTGCAGGGTATGCTCGACCAGCTCGTCATGGTTTCCGGTGCATTTGGTGCCTTCAAACGCGAAGCCTGGGAAGCTGTCGGTGGAATGGATGTCGGTCCTGGTGAGGACTTTGACCTTTGCATGCGCATCCGCCGGGCAGGCTATGGCATCGGCTTTATCCATTCCTCGATTTGTTACACAGATGTGCCCGATGTCAGCTGGAACCTAATTCGCCAACGTTTCCGCTGGGAACGTGATGCCATTTGGGTGCGGTTTAGAAAACTAAAGACGGGTTTGAACCCCTTCTCTCCCATGTTTCGCGTGTCAGAATTACCGCACACCATCGAATTCATCATCCTGACGATCATCCCAACCTTCGCTTTCCCGCTCTATTTCCTGTGGATGCTTGGCGTGATGCAGTTTGAGATGATCTTCGGTGTGCTGGCGATGTTGTCGCTTTACCTCATGTTCAACGACTTCCTCGGCCTTCTCATGTCGGCATGGCTGCTCAAGCGGTGGGACATCCTCAAACTGCTGCCGTGGGTTCCCATCAACTCGTTGTTCGTTGGCTATGTGCTGCGTATGGCCCGCTTGTACACCTTCCTCGACGAGTGGATTTTCTCTCGCTCCATGCAGGACGATTTTGCGCCGTTCAAGGTTCAAAACTGGCGTGTCGATTCCACACCGGGTAAATTCAAACAACGGTGAAGCGCGCAATTTGAGTTTTTCGCGTAACCGAAAATATACCGAGAAAATTTGCATCAAATAGACTCTGCTGCTTAAGCCGGTTTGAGCGAATTGATGGTTATATCGTGCCCACGACAGGGAGTAGGCACGACTAATAATGATAACGCGCCTCAAAAATAGACCGCGCCTTGATGCGCTGGACAATCAACGCCGAGGCGCGGGCAAGAAGCTTGGTCGCCGCGTCTACCTGGCATGCCTGTATGGCGTGGGCGGCTTCTTCACCTATTTCTTCTTCGGCTCGTTCTTCATCCTCGATTCCGATGGTCTGGTGATGAAAGACCAATTCTTCATCGAAACCACTTTCCCTGCGCAGATCACAAAAAACCATGTCGAGCCGGGCGGTTTCGTGCGTAAAGGCCAGGTGCTTTTAAGCCTGCAAAGCCAGCAAATTCTCGACTCATTGGCCAATGTTGCCGCGCAGCGCGCCGACCTTGTTGCAAAGGAACAGAACCTACTGGCCATGAAACGGCAGGCTCAAGACCTCATACCGGTCGCTGAAACGCGCGCGGCCAGTGCAGCCAAACAGTTGGCAAAAATCAGCCGGTTGGACAGCCGTGGCTACATAACCAACGGCACACGGGTGAATGCCAGTGAACTGGCTTACAGCACACAACGCGAATTGGTCCGCTTGCGCTCCGAAATGGCAACCGCCCAGAGCGAACTCGACACAGTGACCGCAGCGCGCAAGGGCGTTGATGAAGCCATTGAACGCCTGAATATCTCTTATGGTGACGGGTTAATACGCGCGCCTACGGATGGGATCATCGGCCCAAAAGTACCTTCCGAAGGCGAGGTCTTTACAGCTGCAGAGACCATTTTGGAGGTGCTTGCCGGCAAACCCTATGTGCTGGCCTACATTCCCACCAACCGGCTGTACGATGTTGAAGAGGGCCAGACAGTCATCGTATCGGATGGTATTCAAAAAGCGCGCGGTACGGTGTCCAAACTTGGTCAGGTGACCGATGCCCTGCCCTCAGAATTCCAAGGCGCGTTTGCCACCACGGAACGCCATCAAATCTTGAAGATCACTTTCTCCCATGAAGTGCCCTTTGTGCTGAAAGCCAAAGTGAAGATTTCAGGCACATTGGGCTGGAACGGTGTGGTGGAGTTTGCAAGCCGCATGATGTTTGGCACCGACAAGACGGTAACCGCGACACCAACGTCAACAGAAGCAACAGACGCCATCGGCACATTGATCGCCAGCTCAGACCCACTGTTGCCACTGGATTTTGATGCGGAAAACGATGACAGGGACAGCTATGGTCTCAGTCTTCCCCGATGGGTTGCGGAGCCCGCGGCCCGGCCGGACGTCGAGTTTATTGAGCCGCTCTTTCGCTAATACACGCGGCGTGGCACAAGCCACGCATGGCCCACAAAAAACCCAATCTGCCCGAAAAGGATTGCGCCCATTGCGGCAAGCCCATGGCTTGGCGCAAAAAATGGGAGAAGAACTGGGACGAAGTGAAATACTGCTCCAGCCGATGCAGCCGCGAGGCCAAGGCGGCCCGCGCCGCTAACGCTTCCGGAGGCAAG
>JBCDIB010000042.1:0-11766 GCA_038749385.1 Pseudomonadota bacterium
AACTTCATGCGTTCAGCCGGCACCGTCCAGATCTTCTCGTCGAAGTCGACTTCTGACCAGCGCATCCCGCGCACGGCTTCGAGACGCACCGCAGTCAGCGCGAGGAAGTGTGCCGCCGCGATCGTCTGCGGGCGTGCCCGGAGCCCGTCGATATCGTCGAGCAGCTGCCGGCAATCGTCCGCCCTAGTTAGCGCCAGGTGCGGTTGCGCCGGCGGCGGTGCCAGCATCGCGGAGCCAAGATCCTCGGCCGGATTGGAGTCGACCAGGCCCTGCGCCTTTCCAAAGGCAAAGATCTCGCGCAAGCGCTGGCGGACGCGATGCGCCGTCGCCGCGCAGCCGCGTTTCTCAATCGAGCGCAGCGTGCCGAGCAGCTGCGGCGCGGTCACCTTGCGGGGATCCACCTTGCCGAAATCGGGGAATAGGTCGCGCTCGAGGCTCTTCAAGACGTCGTCAGCGTGCGCCGGCGACCATCCAGGCACACGGGAAGCGTGCCAGGCGCGCGCGAGCGGCTCGAGCGTTTCGATTTTGGGCCCCGCCCTCGCCGGATCCACGCCGTTCTCGAGCTGCTCCTTGGCTTGCGCCTGCAGGATCCGCGCGCGGTTGACGTTGACATCGGGAAACTGACCCAGCGTGAGCAGCTTCTCGCGGCCGGCAAAGCGGTACTTCTGTTGCCAGCTTTTCGAACCGGTCGGCCGGACGAGGAGATGCAAGCCGCCCTGGTCGGTCAGCTTATAGGCGCGATCGCGCGCGCCCGCGGCTTTCGCCGCAGCGTTGGTTAGCATATAGTCCTCGTTGATATGAGATCGCTTGGCCAGCCACCGCCCCTTGAATGGGAACTTCGCCAGCTCTCGGGTGAACGCGTAGCGTTGGGCGATCATCCGATCGAAATCCTCATCAGGGCCAACTCGCTCGATGAGGCGAAGGAAGCTTTCGCAGATCTTCTCAAGAAGGCCGGCGGTTCTAGTCCTGATGACACTGACAAATGAGCGATGATCTTTGTATTTTTCTTTGCCTCATAGCTGAAGCTGAAGGAACATTCTCGACAGGCCGAGGAGGCCACATCCGCACACCTGAAGCTCGTGAAGCGAGAAAGCTCCGTAAGGAAATCGAAGATCGTTTGCGCCTCGACCGGCGCGGATAATCCCTCCGCGCCGGTCGCGTGGACAAACGGCGCAATTCCGCCGTTTTCTGGTCATAGCGGCGCGGGCGATACCCCCACCGATACCCCCAAATTCGACGCACGTTTTCCGCCCTTCTTGCCGTCAGGCAGAGATCGACACCCTATTCTTCGTCAACGATCTCCAGATCCGGCCAGGCTTGGACCGTCTCCTGCAGCGCCCTTAGCCGGGTGGCTTGCTCTGTGGCGATGCGATCGCATCGGATCTGGACGAGGTAGGGTCTTCGACCAGAAACTCCGTAACAGCCGGTGGCTTCAGCAAGCTCGCTGGAACGCGCAGCTTCGGCCTCTCGGGCTTCGTCGGCAGCACGTTCAGCGTCGGTTCGGGCTCGAAGGTACTGGTCGCGCATCCGCCGTTCGCGATCGCGAACATCAGCAAGCTCGACCCGGTGACGATTCTCAATGGCACGGACTTCCTCCTTGTGTGCGGTTTCGATACGCGCGTTCTCTTCCACGAGCGCGACCTGCGCCTGTTCCTGGGCGCGCCGATAGTTTTCCTTGGTCTGGCGGTGATTGGTGTTCGCTTGGTCCATCATCGCCCTTTCGGGGGCCGTGCCAGAGCGCACGCTCTTCAACTACGCCAAAGCTTTGCAGAACGATGTGGAGGCCATTGCCTCGGTTCGCGAAGCTGAACTGATCGGCGAGCGCGAAGAAGTGCTGGAAGTGATCGTCGATCTGACGAAGCTGGAAAGCTACAACATCACGCCCAATGAGCTTCTCGACGCGCTGAGCCGGAACAATGTGCTCATTCCGGCAGGCACTTTTGACGACGGCAATGGGCGTTTCCCGCTCAAGGTGCCCGGTCTCGTGGAAACTGCAGATGACGTGTTCTCCATCGCCATCAAACAATCCGGCGAAGGCGTGGTGACCATCGGCGACGTTGCAAGCCTGCAGCGCTCGTTCAAAGATGCTTTTGAGTTCACCCGCGTCAATGGCAACCCGGCCATCACGCTGGAGGTCGTCAAACGTATTGGCACCAACATCATCGAAAACAATGCGGAAGTGCGAGCCGTGGTGGAAGAGTTCACCAAGGAATGGCCGGACTCCGTGCGCATCGACTATTTGCTTGATGAGTCCAGCTTCATTTTCGAAGTGCTCGGATCGCTTGAAGCGTCGATCCTCACCTCAATCTTTCTTGTGATGGTGGTCGTGGTCGGCGCCTTGGGCATCAAGTCCGGCCTACTCGTGGGGATCGCAATTCCGACCTCTTTCATGATTGGCTTCCTGATTCTTGGTGGCGTGGGCATGACGGTGAACATGATGGTCATGTTCGGCCTTGTGCTGTGCGTGGGCATGTTGGTCGACGGCGCAATCGTGGTGACCGAATATGCCGACCGAAAACTGGCGGAGGGCGTGCCGCCAGAAGAGGCCTACACCCGTGCCGCGCAATTGATGTTCTGGCCCGTGGTGTCTTCCACTGCTACAACCCTTGCCGCTTTCCTGCCCATGCTACTGTGGCCCGGTGTGCCCGGCGAGTTCATGAGCTATCTCCCGATCATGGTGATCATCGTTCTGTCAGCATCGCTGCTGACAGCGCTGGTGTTCCTGCCCACCATGGGCATCGTGCTCGGCAAGACCACGGCTTTGATTGGCAAATTTATCGGCCTTGTTGTCGGCGCGATCATTACGGTGGGTGCAGGCTTCCTCATCTTCACCGGTGCCAGCCAATCTATGAATTTCAACATTGCCATCGGTCTGGCCATCATCGCGGGCCTTGGGTCTGGCATCGCGGTGGGCTGGCTGGTGCACAAACTGGCCACCTGGCGTCGCGGCCGCGCCAAGCCGATCGATACGACACAGGCGGACATGCTGTCATCAAACGCACCTATGGATGTTCGCAAGGTGAAGGGTTTCACCGGTGGCTACGTTCGTGTGCTGCGCCTGTTCACATCCAACCTCGTCGGTAATTTCGTGGCCATTGGTGCGATCGTTGGTCTGACTTTTTATGTCTTCTCGATCTTCGGTGCCAATTCGTCGGGTGTGGAGTTCTTCGTCGAAGAAGAGCCGGATGTTGCGGTGGTGCTGATCTCCGCGAGGGGCAATCTGCCTGCCACTCAAATCCGTGATCTCGTGACAGAAGTCGAGCAGCAAATTCTCACCATCAAGGGCATTGCCAATGTCGTCATGACCGCCACCGCTCCGGGCGGTCCGGGTGGTGCACCGTCCCCTTCCGGTGTTCAGGACAAGCCGGCTGACGTGGTGGGGCAACTGAGTGTGGAACTGGATGATTATTGCTGCCGCCGAAAAGCTGCAGAAATCTTTGCCGAGATCCGCACCAAGACCGCAAATATTCCTGGCATCAAAGTTGAGACGCGCAAAATCGAAGGCGGCCCGCCCACTGGCAAGGACATTCAGCTTGAAGTGAAGTCCACCGATTATGACCAGATGTTCGCCATGGTCAGCGCCCTACGTCCGATCCTCGACGAGCAAACCTTCCTGAAAGACCAGGAAGACGGACGTCCACTGCCGGGCATTGAATGGGAGCTGAATGTCGACCGCGAAGCTGCCGGCCGATATGGCGCAGGCATTGTCGACATTGGCACCATGGTGCAGTTGATAACGTCCGGCGTACGCGTGGGCACCTACCGTCCATCGGACAGTGAGGACGAGGTTGATATCCGTGTTCGCGTTCCCGAGGCGCAACGCAATCTCGGCGCAATTGAGGATTTGCGCTTGCCAACCCAAAGCGGCCAGGTGCCGCTGGCAAACTTCATCGATCGTACCCCGGTCCAGAAAACCGGCTCCATTACGAGAGTCGACGGTCTTTATTCGATGACACTGAAAGCGACGGTTGCCACCGACGCAGCCGGTGAAAAAGTCATGACCATTGACGACGCAACCAAACAGCTCACCGAAGCCATCAAAGTGGTCGATGTGCCGGAAGGTGTGTTCCTCAAGTTCGGCGGAGCGGACGAAGAGCAGCAGGAAAGCATGGCCTTCCTGGGAATGGCCGGCATAGGTGCACTCTTCCTGATGTTCATCATTCTGCTGACGCAGTTCAACTCCTTCTACCAGACCATCATCACGCTGGTTACGGTAATCCTTGCGGTGGTGGGCGTGCTGATTGGCATGATGTTCACAGACCAGAAGTTCTCGATCATCATGACCGGAACCGGCATCGTGGCACTGGCAGGGATCGTGGTGAACAATGCCATCGTGCTCATCGACACCTTCAACAGGCTGCGATCGGAAGGAGTTACAGATGTTCGCCAGGCTGTTCTCAAAACCGCAGCCCAGCGTATCCGTCCGATCCTGCTGACCACCGTCACCACCATGCTCGGCCTGTTGCCCATGGCTCTGCAAATCAACCTCAACTTTGTGGACAAGGTGATAGCGTTTGGTGGCATCACCTCCATCTGGTGGGTGCAGCTGTCGACGGCAATCATCTCCGGTCTGGCATTCTCCACGCTGCTGACGCTGTTCTTCATCCCGGTCATGCTGGCGATGCCATACAATGTGGTGCGCTTGATCAGGTTCCGGTCCATACGGCGGACTGAAAAGGCCGGTCGGGAGAAAGAGGCCAATCGTCTGGCCGAGGAAGCAAGCCGCAACTGGCCCAAGCAGCGCAAACCGCTCAAAGGTCCTGTGGCACCGGACAATGACCCCGGCCAGAAGCCGTCACCGGACACTGGCCTACCTGACACGCCGGAGGCCCGCCCGGCCGCAGTCTATGGACCACCGCGTCCAGATGGTGATGACGAGCACATATTCCCGGAAGCTGCGGAATAGGATACGGCACAAAAACAAATGGCCGGTCGAGAGACCGGCCTTTTGCGTGTGCATCCCCAAGGTTTAGAGATTCTAGACGGTACGTGGCGCCGTAGGTGCGCTGATATCGAGGGCAGCACCGTCGGGGTCGAGAACAATCATCCGCCGCTGGCCATAGGCCATATCCCGCGGTGGCTCTGCGATGACGGCCCCCATGCGCTGGGCAATTTCGTACACGTCGTCGCAATCCGCCACAACGAACGTCAGCAACACACCAGCCGGCCGACCCCGCGCCACCACCGGCACATCAGAATGGTCTTTGGCAAACAGCCCCAGTTCCAATGCCGGCATATCGCTATGGCTGAGAATAACAAACCAACCGCTTTCAAAGTGCCGCGTCATACCTAGCAGACGCTCATAAAAACGTGCACTGGTGTCCGGGTCTTCAACCAGAATGCTGCTAAAACATCGCTCCATGCACTATCGTGTCCTAACCGGCGCTTTGAGGCAAACCCCGTGTCACAAATCCATCCGTGTCATTCTCACGGGCACGCTTGAGCGCCGCTTCCGCTTCGGTGGCCTCACGCTGGCGCGCCCACATGGCAGCGTAGAGACCGTCCTTCTCCATGAGTTCGGCATGGCTTCCGCGCTCGGCAATCTCGCCCGCCTTAAGGACGATGATCTCGTCAGCAGCCACAACGGTGGACAGGCGGTGGGCAATAATGAGCGTTGTGCGCCCCTTTGATACGTCGTCCAGGGCGTCCTGAATTTCCTGCTCTGTTTGTGTATCGAGAGCCGACGTGGCCTCATCCAGCATTATGATGGGCGGTGCCTTGAGCAGGGTTCGTGCAATGGCAACGCGCTGCTTTTCGCCACCGGAGAGCTTTAGCCCGCGCTCGCCCACTTGGGTGTCAAACCCCTCGGGCAGGTTACGGATAAAATCGCCAATCTGAGCCATTTCAGCCACCTGCTCCACCTCAGCGCGGCTGGCATCGGGACGGCCATAACCGATATTGTATGCGATGGAGTCGTTGAACAGCACAGTATCCTGCGGAACCATGCCGATTGCCGCGCGCAGACTTTCCTGCGTGATATCGCGAATATCTTGACCGTCAATTCGCACCGCACCTTCCACCACGTCGTAAAAACGGAACAAAAGGCGTGAGATCGTGCTTTTGCCCGCACCGGATGGGCCCACAAGAGCGATGGTCTTGCCCGGCGGCACCTCAAAACTGACGTTCTTAAGGATAGGTCGGCTCGGATCGTACGCGAAGCTGACATTGTCAAACACCACGCTGCCTTCGCTCACATCCAGCGCCGCAGCGTTCGGCTTGTCAGAGATCTCCGCTTCGACACTCAAGAGATTGAACATCTCTTCAATGTCGGTGAGGCCCTGCTTGATCTCACGATAGATGAAGCCAATGAAGTTCAGCGGCACCGCCAACTGCAGCAACAAGGCATTGATGAATACGAAATCGCCCACCGTCTGGTCGCCCCGCGAGACCGCCATGGCACTCATCATCATGGCCGTTCCGATGCCGGAATACAGTATGATGCCTTGGCCTAGGTTCAGCCATCCAAGGGAGGTCCACGTCTTTGTGGCCGCCGCTTCATAGTGCACCATGGCACCATCAAAGCGTCGCTGTTCGAGCCGCTCATTGCCGAAATATTTGACGGTCTCATAGTTAAGCAGGCTGTCGACATTCTTGGTGTTGGCGTCATTGTCGGCATTGTTCATCTGGCGGCGAATTGCGATGCGCCAGTCCGAGGCCTTCACCGTCCAGACGGCATAAAGAACGACGGTTCCCACCAATACGGCGACATAGGAAAAGCCAAACATCACAGCGAAAATGATCACGGTGAACCCAAATTCGAGGAAGGTTGGCGCGCTGTTCAGAATCGTGAACCGCACGATCGCTTCAATGCCTTTGACGCCGCGCTCTATTATGCGGCTCAAGGCACCTGTCTTGCGCTCGAGGTGATAGCGCAGCGACAGGCTGTGCATGTGTTGGAAGGTACGAAAGGCCAGCTGGCGCACGGCGTGCTGGCCAACACGGGCGAACAGGGCGTCGCGTAATTGCTCGAAACCGATGGCGGTGATGCGGGCGCCGGCATAGGCGATCACCATGAACACGGGCACCACCAGGGTTGCCGGGACAAAGGAAATGTCCGCATCATTGCCCGCCAGAAGATCCGTCGCCGCGCGGTAGAAAAACGGCACGGCCATGGCCAACATTTTGGCCAACACCAGAAAGCCAATGGCAATTGCCACCCGGCGCTTTAGGTCCGGTCGGTCGGCAGGCCACATGTAAGGCCAGAGGTTTGCAATGGTTTTGACCGTGTTGCCGTCGGCTACGACGGCTGGCTGTGGTTGCCCCCGTTTTACTGCAGACTTATTGCCGGCACCGGTTAATGATGTATCTGACGCCGCGCCGGATGTGTCGGTGGTGGCCATTAAATGTCTTCCAAATCTTCGATTTTGCCGGCCGCGCGGCAGCACGCCTGCAGCGATGAGACGTCTTCGAGTAACGTCCGAACCGCAATCGCGTTCACCCGGTACAGGCTTTTCTGTCCGGCAGAATTGACCTCCACCAACCCGGCCTTGGCCAGAATTTTCAAATGTTGCGACACGGTGGATTGCGCAATCGGCAGTCGTGAAACCACCTCTCCACAACACACACAATCAGCACGCCCCAACTCTTCCAGGATTTGCAAACGATGCGGATGCGCGATGGCCGCCAACCGGTCGGCCAGTTGCTGACGTTTATTGTCGAGTTCGATATTGCTTTGAGGGCAGCCGCCCATGGCGACCTCCAGAATATTTATCGTCGCTAAGCGATAAATGGCGGCGGACGGCCGGAAATCAAGAGCCGCGTCAGACCGCCCTCAGCTATCGTCGGTTTGCAGCTCATTTGCCGCAGCGCCATTTGCATCATCTTCCGGCAGCCCAAAAATCTGGCCCGGGAAAATGCGATCCGGGTCACGGATCTGATCTTTATTGGCCAGATAAATGGTCGTGTAGCGGATGCCCTGACCATAGACGCGCCGCGAGATGCGCCACAGCGTGTCGCCACGGCGGATGATGACGCTCTGGTCCTTGGTCTCGGTCACCTCAAAGGTCGTGGTGGGCACTGCGTTTGGGCTAGCATCTTCATTCACGGCAGCAACCTCCAAATCGCCAACCGTTTCCAGCCCATCAGGGCCCTGTACATCAGGTTGAGCTGGAGCGCCGGGAGCATTTGCTTGAGACTTGGCTTCATCGACCGGGAGCGCTTGTGTTGGCGCAAGCGCTGTTTCCTTGGCAGCCACTTCAACAGGGGGATTTTCGCCTGCAGCGGGGGTCGCCGGCGCAACCAGCGACGCCTGGAGCTCTTGATCATCCTCGCGAACAAATGGCACCTGCGCGCGGCTAACGACCTGTCCGCCCGGACCCAGTTGGTCGATGCGCAACTGATACTGGCCAGGGTCTATGGAAATCGAGCGCTCGAACAGGAAACGGTCTCCATCTCCACCGGTGGTCGCGCCCAAAAACCGATTGTCGAGATAAAGACGCAACTTAGCGCCTTTGCTGGCGGCCCCGGCGACAAACATGCGTTTGTCTTCCGTCTCGATTGCCTCGATGCGCGCAATAGTAGTCGGCACCGCGGGCACTGTTTCAGGAGCAATTGGCGCTGAACTGGTCTCTGCGCGGGCCTCAATTTCTGCCTGTCCCTTTTGCTCAGGCGCGGCAGCAGGAAACTCAAGGGCTGCGATTTCTGTCTGATCAGAAGTTTGTTCGATTGTTCCCCGATTGGTTTGCTCAGCGGTTTGCGCTGCATTTTCTGTCAGGTCCGCTGGTTCTTTCTCGGCGGAATCTTTGCCCTGATCGGCAGTGACGGGGCCAACGGGGACCGTGGCTGAGTCCTCGGTCTCTGGATCCTCGGTTACTAGCTCTTCGGTCACGGGCTCCCGCTCAGGCTTTTCCAGAATAAGTGAAGGCCCATCGTTGGTGGTCAGCACCGCCAGAAGTTCGCTCTCCTTGCCTTTCTCGGGAATTGCAATCACAGCGGTTTGGGTGCCCTGCACCTCCTTAGGCTGCGCCACTAGCTCTCCGGCATTTTTGGTCTCGTCGCCTGCCATATCCGCGCCTTGTGCGGCAATCTGGTCATTGGAAACCTGGTCATCCGCAATCTGGTCACCCGTAATTTGGTCCTCCGCGATTTCGTCATCGGCCGGCGAGATGCTGGTGACGCGCAATTGATGATCGCCTTTGGGAAGAAAATCGTTGGGCAAAATAACGAAATTGCCTGACGCATCGGCCACCGTTTCACCAATGGTTTCGTCGCCACTTTTCAGCATCACCTGGGCACCGGCCTCCGCCGACCCACTCACCAATGTGTTTCCATCCGGTTCGACACGCAGCAAATCGATTACCGGGCCGGTGATGGGTTCAGAGGGTTGTGCCGCGTCGACAGGTGCGACTTCCGTGTAACCGTCAGGTACTACGGCTTCATCACCAGCTGGCAAGCTGGCAACCAATTGATCTGCAGTCGCGCCGGTGAGCTGGTTGATGCCAAGCGTCAGATTGGACTTGCCCGCGTCCAGCCAGCGTTTGGCGGCGTCGGTTTGCGGTAGGCCAACTGCCGCCGCCGCCACGAGCACAAAGCCAAAAACACCTGCGGTCTGCGATGCTGCTGCTGATTTGAATATCATGGCCGAATTGCCCCACGCGGTTCGCCAATTGTTGCCGGCAAAGTCTGCCTCAGCTCACGCGTTTTTCCAAATCGCTGTCCTGCACGCGGCGGCCCGACTGTTGGCTTGTCCCCGTCATATCAAGCTTTTGCTGGTCACAGCTGTGTTTGTGTGGCCTTTTTTGATGGAATACGACTCACCACAAGGCCGCACCATGTCTGACAAAAGCATCGTCCAATCCATCTGTGTTTACTGCGGTTCTTCGCCAGGAGAGAGTGCGGATTATGTTGCGTCAGCCGAACAACTCGGTGCGGCCATGGCAGCGGGCGGTAAACGGCTGGTCTACGGCGGCGGCAACAAAGGCATAATGGGGGCTGTGGCGCGCGGCGCGCGGGGCGGCGGAGGCCCGGTTACCGGCGTTATTCCGCAATTTCTCATGGACAAGGAGCGGCCAGATGCCGGTGGAGCTGACGACCCTGATATGAACCACGAGAATGGCGACAGGCTGCTGGTCACCCAAACCATGCATGAACGCAAGACGCTCTTGTTCGAGCATGCTGATGCCTTTGTCGCCATGCCCGGCGGTATAGGCACGCTGGAAGAGCTGGTCGAAATGATGACATGGAGCCAATTGGGCCTGCATGCCAAACCCATTATTTTGGGAAATATTGGCGGCTTCTGGGATCACTTCTCAGCACTGATCGAGCAAATGACGGATGCGGGTTTTGTTCACACCGCAAACAAAGTGCGGGCCATCCCGGTGAACCGTGTGGAGGATATTTTGCCCGCAATTGATGAAGAAGCGGCGCGGTTGGAAACCCTGCGGGTAAAGCTCTAGGCCTTTCCCGCCGGAGCTCCACTTTTCAGCAATCTGTAGCGAATTGAGTCGGCCAGCGCCTCGAAACTCGCTTCGATGATGTTCTCCGACACGCCGACGGTCCACCAGCGATTGCCTTCGCCGTCCCCGCTTTCAATCAGAACACGGGTGATGGCCTCGGTGCCGCCGTTGAGAATGCGCACGCGATAGTCAACCAGCTCCAGATCAGCAATGTGCTGTTGCAGAGTGCCCAGATCCTTGCGCAAAGCCCTGTCGAGGGCGTTCACCGGGCCGTTGCCTTCCGCCACTGACATGCGCAAATCGCCGTCCACGCGCACTTTCACCACGGCTTCTGACACAGTTTTGCGCTTGCCTGCCGCATCGTAGCGGCGTTCGGTGAGGACGCGAAAACTCTCCACATCGAACCATTCCGGAACGGAGCCCAGCGTTTGGCGCGCGAGGATTTCAAAGCTGGCATCGGCTGTTTCGTACGCGTAGCCCTCCGCCTCGCGGTGCTTGAGTATATTTATGAGCGTGTCGAGACGTGGATCGGATTTATCAAGATCAATGCCGTGGCGTTTCAACTGATCAAGAAAGTTCGACTTGCCCGCCTGATCTGACACCATCACACGCCGTGTATTGCCAACGCTTTCCGGCTCGACATGCTCGTAGGTCTTTGGATCCTTCAGCAGCGCAGACGCATGTATCCCTGCCTTTGTCGCGAAAGCGGACGACCCCACATAAGGTGCCTGGCTTTCGCTCATGCGATTGATCAGGGCATCGAAATTGCGGCTGGTGCGCGTCAGGCTCGCTACTTGCTCCGCACTTATGCCGATTTTGTAGTCGGCAAACTCGCTCTTAAGAGCCAGATTTGCGGCAAGCGTGATGATGTTGGCATTGCCGCAGCGTTCACCAATCCCGTTCAGAGTGCCCTGTATATGCCGCGCTCCCGCCCGCACAGCCGCCAGAGAATTTGCCACCGCCTGCCCCGTGTCGTCATGGGCGTGTATGCCCAAGTGCACGCCCGGTACTGCCTTCAGCACGGTGCGGGTGGTAGCTTCAATTTCGTGGGGCAGAGTGCCTCCATTGGTATCGCACAGGACAACCCAGCTCGCCCCGGCTTCATGGGCACGACTGACAACAGACAGCGCATACTCGGCATTGGCCTTGTAGCCGTCAAAGAAATGCTCGCAATCCAGCATGGCCTCTTTGCCCGCGCCCCGCGCCGCCGCGATAGAAGCCGCAATTCCGTCGAGATGCTCGTCATTGGTTGTGCCCAGCGCCAAGTCGACATGGTAGTCCCACGCCTTGCCGACAAAGCAAATGGCCGGTGCCGCCGAGTTTATAATTGCGTTCAGGCCCGGATCGTTGGACGCAGAAACCCCCGCCCGCT
>JBCDIB010000043.1:0-11618 GCA_038749385.1 Pseudomonadota bacterium
CCGACCGACGATGGCCGTCACCGGGCCGCCATAGTCTGCCGTGGCGACAAGTTCGTCGGCAGGCACATCTGCCATGTGAAAAGAGTGCACGAAGTAAGCGTGCAGGCCGTTGGGGCCGGTACTTATGCCGTCCAACACAGGGTGGTCGCTGTGCACGTTTAAGGTGTTCCAGCCCATTTGAGGGATTTTCAACGACGCATCTTCCGGCGTGATCTCCACCACATCGGCGTCGATCCAGCCGAAGCCATTTGTCGTGACTTTTTCCAGCCCGCGCCTGGCCATGAGCTGTTGGCCCACACAGATGCCAAGAAAAGGTTGGCCACGCTCAATCGCAGCTTCATCGATTGCATCGCGCATGCCATCGACAGCCGCCAAGCCCGCCGCGCAATCGGCGAAAGCGCCAACCCCCGGCAGCACCAAATGGCTGGCTTTCGCCACCAGATCAGGGTCAGCGGTGAGAACGATTTCGTGGCCTGTATTGCCCTCGCGGGCGGCACGCTCGAACGCCTTGGTGGCGGAGCGCAAATTGCCGGAGCCATAGTCGATGATGGTGACAAGATCGGTCATGTCGGAACTCTGCTCATGGGCCGTCCAGACCAAAGGCCGGTGGACCCTTCAAATTGCCCTGGGCTTTGGGTCTCGAAGTCGCAGTTGGCAGCGGCGGAGGAGTGGCAACAGTGCTGGATCGGTGCGCGTCATAGCGCATCTCGGCACCATCTTCATTGGATGCCTCCACCAGAGCGGCAAGGGTCCAACCCCGGCGCAACAGGCGAGCGGCCACAAGATTGTTACCTTCCAACCAAAGGTAGATACCCGGCACAAATGACAGGAGAAAGCCAGCCAGCGGCGCTGTTGGGAGGAGCGGAAACGCGACGAAGCAGATGAACACCAACGTGGCCAGAGCCTCCAGCCACAAGCCCTTCGCCATCAGCCAGAAGCCGGTGAACAGAAAAGCGTATTTGTTGCCGCCTTCCCTCACCACACGCTGGTCGTGGAAGCCGCCGGGGCCGGACTTTTTATAGATTGCGAAACGGGCCATCGGCCTGCCCCCCTTTAAGCCGTCAATGTGCCTTTGGTGGAGGGCACCTCGTTCATCTGACGCGGGTCCATTTCGGTGGCGGCGCGCAACACGCGGGCAACCACTTTGAATAGGGTTTCGGCAATATGGTGGGTGTTGGCGCCATACAGGTTCTTGATGTGGAGCGTAATGCGCGCATTCATGGCGAATGCGTGGAAGAACTCCCGGAACAGTTCGGTGTCATATCCGCCCACGGTGCTGGAGGGGAAATCCACATCCCATACCAAAAACGGCCGCCCCGACACATCGATGGCGGCGAAGCTGAGCGCTTCGTCCATGCACAGATCCAGTGACGCGTAACGGCGCACGCCGCGCCGGTCGCCCAGGGCCTTGTCCACCGCCTGCCCTAACGCAATGCCCACATCTTCGGTGGTGTGGTGCGCGTCGATGTGCAGATCACCTTCGGCCCGCACTTTCATGTCGATCAGCGAATGCTTGGACAGCTGCTCGAGCATGTGATCGAAAAAGCCAATGCCGGTGGCGACGTCAAAACGGCCATCGCCGTCCACATTCACGTCCACCGCAATGGCGGTCTCGTTTGTCTTGCGCTCGATAGAGGCTTTGCGGGCCATGGTGATCTCCAAATATGTCGCCGCCTTCTAGCAGGGCGCGGGCGAAAGCCAAATGGGAAACAGGTCATAGGCTTAAGCTTGTATGCCGCTTGGGGACGCTTACGTTCTGGCCAACGCCTGTCAGTCAGGGAACGGAGCAACAAGATGCCAGAAGAAAACGCTTTCAACCAAAAAGTCCACGCAACGACGATCATCATGGTCCGAAAGGGCGGCAAGGTCGTCATTGCAGGGGACGGCCAGGCCTCGATGGGCCAGACGGTGATGAAAGGCAACAGCCGGAAAGTGCGCCGTGTAGGTGATGGGTCGGTGATTTGCGGCTTCGCCGGCGCGACCGCGGACGCCTTTACCCTGCTCGAACGCCTGGAGCGCAAGCTGGAGCAATATCCTGGCCAGCTGATGCGGGCTGCGGTGGAGCTGGCCAAAGACTGGCGCACCGACAAATATCTGCGCAATCTGGAAGCGCTGCTGTTGGTGGCCGACAGGGACATCTCTTTGATGGTGACAGGCGCGGGGGATGTCTTCGAGCCTGAGCATGGCGTGGCTGCAATTGGCTCTGGGGGTAATTACGCGCTGGCCGCCGGGCGCGCACTGTTTGACACAGAAGCCGATGCGGAAGCCGTGGCGCGCAAGGCGATGGAAATTGCGGCCGATATATGCGTCTACACCAACCACAATGTGATCGTTGATATGATCGAAGCGCCTGAGTGATCAGCTGAAGCGAGCATAAGAATTGAATGCTGCTCCCTATCATTTCGAGCCAATTGCGGCGCACCATGAAGCGGCCTTCAAGGCGATGCTGAAGGAGCCACATGTGCGGCCATGGTGGGGCGAAGGCGATCATGAATGGAAACTGGTGCTGGAAGGTGAGGCAAGCGGCGAAAGCCGGGGCTTTGCCGTTTTCCAAAACCAGATTTTCTTTGGCTACGTTCAGGTGTGGGTGCCCAATTGGGCACCGGAGCACCTGCTTGAAGAGCCATGGCAGGCAGATGCGCCTGACGGTACCCGGGGCATCGACATCACCTTGGCCAGCGCTGGGCTGGGCCACGGAGCCAAGATTGTTCGCGCATTTGCCAACATGCTGTTTGCAGAGGGTATTGGCCGCCTCACCATCGACCCGGACGTGGGCAATGTGCGGGCATTGCGAGCCTATGAAAAAGCCGGGTTCAGAATTTTCGATGAGAGCTATAAAGACAGCCACAGCGTGATCCTGATGGAGCTGATGCCGCAATGGCCGAAACCGTGATCCAAAACACTGCAGACCTGATCCGTATCGGCGTTGACCGCCAGATCATCAGCGCTGAACAGGGCGAGAAACTGACCGCCGTATCGGCGGAACTGAGGCAAGCCCCACCACCGCTTCCAGCGAGTGCCGCGCCACCGGCTCCAAAGCCCAAATTGTCCCTCGACACGGACGAAAATTTGAGGCTCGTCGGTGGCGGCAACGATCTATTTGTGACCGTTGGCGTGGTGCTTTTGCTTGCGGGCGGCCTGTCAGCCTTCGCCGCTATCTTCACATCGAGTCAAATTGTGCTTTGGCTTGTTTCCATCGTCGCTGTGTGGGCCATTGCGGAAGTTGTGACCCGTCAACGCCGCATGAAACTGTCCAGCACCGTGTTGGCGGTGGCTTTTGTGTGGGCCATTGGACAATTGGTGGTCGCCACGCTGATCTCCCAAATGGGACTGCGTATACCACAGAACGTGCTGGAACTGCTGGGCATGCGCGGCGAGATCTCCACCGCTGGCCTGGTGTTTTTTGGCGCGCTAGTCGCAGCGTCGGCCCTTTATTTCTGGCGGTTTCGCGTGCCCATTCTGGCCGCATCCATTGCGCTCGCCCTCACGGGCCTGATTTTCCAATATGCGCTGCTGTTCGTCTATGATGGCGTTATCAGCGCCGACATTCAGATATCGAGCACAGCGGACTTTCTGGACCTCACCCGCAGCGCGCTCATCATGCCGCTTTTATGCGGGCTGGCGATCTTTGCCGTGGGTGTGGCGTTTGATCTGCATGACCGCGAGCGTGAAACCGTATGGTCCGATTGCGCCTTCTGGCTCCACGTTTTGTCTGCCCCGCTTATGGTGCATCCGCTGTTTCTTCTCGCCACGGGCCAGACGCTGGTGTTCGGTGAAATCGAGGGGTCGCAGGGTGCGGGGTTCGGGCTATTCGCTCTGGTGATCGTGTTCACATTTGTTGCGCTGGCCATCGACAGACGGTCGCTGCTGGTGCCGTCGCTGGCCTATCTCGGCGTCCTGGGCATCGCCACACTCATCGAAGGCACAGCCGCCGCCACGGGTGTGCCCACCTTCGCCATCGTGCTGTTGGCCATCGGCGCGTTGGTCATCATGTTCGGCGCAGGGTGGCAGCGCATCCGCTGGTTGATCATACGACCCATCCTCCCCACATCTGCCCTCGACAGATTACCACCCATCAAAGTGGCCCCAATAAAAGTGAGCGCGTAGAACGGCATGCCTGATACAATTTCCTTTTCCCCACGCGAGACCGTTTCCGAACTGGACCGCTTCATCATCGGCCAACAGGACGCCAAGCGCGCCGTGGCCATCGCCCTGCGCAACCGCTGGCGGCGCCAGCAGCTCGAAGACGATCTGCGTGAAGAAGTGCTGCCCAAGAACATTCTGATGATCGGCCCAACGGGTGTGGGTAAAACCGAGATCAGCCGCCGCCTGGCCAAGCTGGCCGGAGCGCCCTTCATCAAAGTGGAAGCAACAAAGTTCACCGAAGTGGGCTATGTGGGCCGCGATGTCGAACAGATCATCCGCGATCTGGTGGAGGCGGGCATCACCCTGGTGCGCGAGAAAAAGCGTGAAGAGGTGAAGGCCAAGGCCCATGCCGGTGCGGAAGAGCGGGTGCTGGATGCTCTGGTAGGCGCAAACTCCAGCCCCTCAACCCGCGATGCCTTCCGCACCAAATTGCGCGATGGCCAGCTGGACGACAAGGAAATCGAAGTTGAGGTCGCCGACACAGCAGCACCCTCCTTTGAGATACCCGGTATGCCCGGCCAAGGGGCCGGCATGATCAATTTGTCAGACCTGATGGGTAAGGCATTTCAAGGCCAGACCAAGAAGCGCAAGACCACTGTCAAAGCCAGCTATGAATTGCTGATCGCAGAGGAAAGCGACAAGCTGCTGGATGATGAGCAAGTGGTCGCAGAAGCCATCGCGCTTGTGGAAAATGACGGCATCGTTTTCCTGGATGAGATCGACAAAATCGCCGTCGGCTCAGAGCGCGGCGGCATATCCGGCGGCGTGTCCCGCGAGGGCGTGCAGCGCGATCTGCTGCCCTTGGTGGAGGGCACCACCGTTGCCACAAAACATGGGCAGGTGAAGACCGACCACATTCTGTTTATCGCATCCGGCGCGTTCCACGTGGCCAAACCATCTGATCTGCTGCCGGAACTGCAGGGGCGCTTGCCCATTCGCGTGAACCTGCGCGCTCTGGAGAAAGAAGACTTCAAGCGCATCCTCACTGAAACCGAGGCCAGCCTGATCCGCCAATACATCGCATTGATGCAAACCGAAGGCGTGACGTTGGATTTCACAGAAGACGCCATTGATGCGCTGGCAGACATTGCCGTGGGTCTGAACACGTCCGTCGAAAATATCGGTGCCCGCAGGCTGCAAACCGTCATGGAGCGGGTGCTGGACGACATTTCGTTCAACGCGCCTGACAAGGATGGCGAAACGCTGACCATCGACGCCGCCTATGTGCGCGCGCAGGTGGAGGATCTGGCGCAAAACACCGATCTGTCACGCTACATTTTATAAGCGCAATAGCAGTCTGTGCTTGGCAGTTGGCCGACAGAGAGCTGGCCACTGTTGCCCTTTGGTCACTCCCCGTTGACTTGCGGCCTGCCTTGCCGCACCACCGCCTTATCGGGCGCAGTATTGCCTCTTTTTCGCCGCCGTGGCTCAGCATTTCGTTGGGCGCGCGCAAAGATTCGGTTTCATATCTGCGCCGCGCATCGGTCAGGCGGCAGGGCTTTTAGTTATGATATTTGCAGTGCGTTTGTGGTGGACACGTATGGGCTTCGCAGCTCTTTGCGCCGCCTGCGCCTGGCTGCTCGCCTTGCCAATTTCAAGCGCTGCGACCAAAGTGCCAGCGGGCAATCAGAGCGCCGAGCAGCCAGCAGTTCCAGGTGCCTCCCAACGCCGCACGAGGGCGAAGAAAACCAGCTTCGACAAGAAATACGAAAAGGTTCTGGCGCTGCTGCAATCTGACAAGCGGCTGCAAAGCCGGATCAAGAAATCCGCCAAAGCCTATGGCATCAGCCCGGTCCATATTGCTGGCGCACTAGTCGGCGAGCACACTTACAATGTCGATGTACTGGACCGCCTGCAGACATATTATGTGAAAGCCCGGAGTTACAGCGAAGAAGAGTTCCGCTTCGAACATGAAGGCGAGAGCATTCGCACATTTCTAAAGCGCGAAGCTTTTGAGGAATGCAATGAGATGGAAGGTTCGGTGGCGATATGGACCTGCCGTGAGAATGTCTTCAATGCGGAGTTTCGCGGCAAAACCGTGGACGGCAACAGCTTTCCCAAAGACCGTTTCAGCCGCGTTTTCTTCCAACCCTTTCTCGCCGGCCAGACCTTTGGCTTGGGGCAGGTGAACCCGCTCACCGCGTTGAAGGTATCAGACCGGGTGCGCAAGGTGTCCGGTGGGCGCAAGCTGGATGAGAATCGGGCCGCGGACCTTTACCGAGCCATCATGCGTCCCGATGACAGTTTGAATTACGTCGCTGCCATCATCGCCCAGGCCATTGAGGACTATGAGGCCGTGGCGGACTTCGATATTTCCGGCAATCCGGGGCTCACCGCAACGCTCTATAATCTTGGTAACAGCCGTGCCCGGGCTGAGACTTTGGCGGCCGAAAACAAAAAACGCAAAGCGGCAGGCAAGAAACCGAGGCTGCCCAAAGAGAATTATTATGGCTGGTTGGTGAACGACAAGATCGAGGACCTGGAAGCCCTATTCGGACCGACCGGCTAGCTGAAACTCCACAGGCCGGCGCCACCCTCTCGGTCATTGCTGCGCAATAACCTGACGGGCGTAAACGGCGGCGCTGTGCGCCTTGTTGGGGCTGGTTGGTGAACGACAAGATCGAGGACCTGGAAGCCCTATTCGGACCGACCGGCTAGCTGAAAATCCGCAGGCCGGCGCCACCCTCCCGGTCATTGCTGCGCAATAACCTGACGGGACTGAACGGCGGCGAAACACGCTTTTTCACGCAAAGACGCAGGGCCTCTTTCGAAGCACCGCGTCCTTTGTTTCCGCCTTCGGCCGGGCGCGCGCCAGGGAACGGGCGGGCGGCCGACATGTGTGGAAGGGTCGAAGGCGAATTCCTGAACCTGTATCAAGTCCCTAGAATGGCAGGAGCACGTCGAGCACCTGCTGGCCATATCTTGGCTGTTGAACATCGGTGATCTGACCGCGACCACCATAGGAAATTCGGGCCTCGGCGATCTTGGAGCTTTCCACCGTGTTGTCGGCGGCGATGTCTTCGGGGCGCACGATACCCGCGACAATCATCTCGCGGACCTCAAAGTTCACCCGAATTTCCTGACGACCCTCAATCACCAAATTTCCATTGGGCAGCACCTGCGTAACCACCGCTGCGATCTTGGTTGTCAGCGTTTCCCGGCGGTTGATCTTGCCTGCGCCTTCGGAAGAATTGGCAGAATTGAGATCCACCAGTCCGCCTGCATTGGCACCGCTGGCGCCGATGACGTCCAGCACCTTGCCGCCCAGGGAGCCAGTGGCACCCAGATCTTCACTATTGGTGCGGCTGCGCTGGGTGGTATTCTCCACCTGCGCGCTGTCGGTGACTGCCACAAGGATGGTCAGAATATCGCCGCGACGTCGGGCGCGCTGGTCCTTGAAGAAGGAGCGCGAACCGGTGCGCCAGAGCGAATTGTCCTCAAAAATCTCCTGCCGCGGCTCTGGCATCGGCATCTGCACCGGCCGGTAATTCTGGGCCGTCGTTGGGTTCTCGATGGCCGACAGAGCCGGTGCCTTGCCAATGTTCTTGAGGCGATCGCCGGTGCCGCAGGCGGTTATGCCCACACAAAGCAGGGCCAGTGTGGCGGTGCGAAACAACGCTTTGATACGGATCATGAACGCAATCCTTCAAACGAAAGTGGTGCTGTGGAGCGACCGGAGGAGCGGCCAATCGTGGCCGGGCTGCGGAATGGAGAATCTGGCGTGCCCAGGGCATCCATGAGCGCACGGCGACCTGCGGCTTGGCGAACGGAAAGAGGACGACCGGTGCCGCCAACCAGCACAGTGCCGTCACGCTGCACGGTGCCTTGAAGCACCTTTTGGCTGCGGGTGTTCATGACTTCGATCATGTCACCCAGCGCACCATCTTCCATGGCTTTGCCCCGGGCGGTGAGGGCCAGCCCGCCACGCTTGAGCAAGATCAGCACTTCACGGTTACGCAGCACAAGAGTGGGTGCCTGCAGATCGGACGCGCGCAGGATCGAACCGGCGGCCATCGAACGGCGGGCCTGCTGGCCAACAATGCGCTCCGGATCGTTGATGGCGCCTGACATAGCCCGGCGCGGCATTTTGCGGATCGTCAGGTCCGCGCGCTTGATCAGATCGCCGTTTTCCAGCGCACCAGACAGGACAATCGTGTCTGCCTCAACCAAGGCATCGGTGATCAGCCGGGTGCTGATGACACGGTCGCTGGCTCCGGTGAGCAAAGTGGCCGTGAGACGATTGCGCGCTTCATCAAACTGAAGATCGACAATTCGCGGCTGTGTAGCCGTGTTTCCGGCATCGTGGCGCACAGACTGCGGAAGGCCTGAGCGTTCGATCTGCAAATTGGACAGCGGCTCACCGGTCACCCGCGCCATTTCGAAAGACAGGAGATTGAAGATGGCGTCCCGGCGCAGAGCGTTGTCCAGCCGACTTACGCTAACGGTCTCGATACCAGCAAAGTCCACCAGCTCAACACCGGCGCGGTATGCGGCCAAAGCCACATCCTGGGCGGTCAATGTGCCGCTGGTACCGGGAGCCGGAGCTCTGAATATGGCCGTATTGGCCAAAGCACCTGTGCCTGACACCAGATCGCCGAGGCGCACCACATCGTCGCCAACGCTGGCCTGCGCCCGCAAAGTGGGCAGGGCGGACTGCGCAAAAACTGATGGTGTAAAAACGGTGACGGCCAACAAACAGGCCGAGAGGATACGAAGCATCATATCGCGCCCTATCGCAGGTTCGAAGTGGCCGACATCATCTCGTCGGCGGCGGAGATGATCCGCGAATTCATTTCATAAGCCCGCTGGGCGGCAATGATGTCGGCGATCTCAGAGACCGCATTGACGTTGGACTGCTCCAGATAGCCCTGCAGGATCGTGCCATAACCAAGGTTGCCGGGGTTGCCGATCTGCGGCTGGCCGGAGGCTTCGGTTTCCAGGTAGAAATTGTCGCCAATGGCTTCGAGGCCAGCGGTGTTGGTAAACACGGCAAGGGTCAATTGACCCAATTGCTGGGGCTGCGGGTTGTCGCCGACAATCGCTTCCACCAGGCCTTGGCGGCTCACAGACACCGTCTTGGCATCATTTGGCACGGTGATGTTGGGTTGTACGCGGTACCCATCCACTGTGACCAGCTGGCCGGTTGGGTCGATTTCAAACGAGCCGTCACGTGTGTAGCCCGTGGTGCCGTCCGGCAGCTGAACCTGAAAATGCCCTTCACCCTGCACGGCCATATCGTAGGGCTTTTCGGTTAGCGCCGCATTGCCCTGGCTGTGGAGGCGCGTTGTGGCGGCAAGGCGCACACCGGAACCGATCTGAACGCCGGTGGGCACCAGCGTGCCGTCTTCGGAGGTGGACGTGCCCATGCGGCGGAGGTTCTGATACAGCATGTCCTGGAATTCGACCCGCTGGCGTTTGAAACCCGTTGTGCGCAAGTTTGCGATGTTGTTCGAGATGACCTCGACATTGCGTTCCTGGGCGGCCATGCCGCTTGCGGCGATATGAAGTGCTTTCATCGGTCCTGTCCCTTACGCATCCAGCTTGCCGAGCTTAGCGATGGCGTCACGGCGGATCTCGTCCTGACGCTGGATCTGCTTGGCAATGCGCTCATAGGCGCGGGTGATTTCGATCATGCGGGCCACTTCCGTGACCGCTTTGACGTTTGATTTTTCAATGAAACCCTGGCTGACACCGGGACTGGCGGCGGGTGCCGGATTGTCAACGGCGAACAGATTGTCTTCGCGGCGCGTCAGGCCGTCTTCATCGGTGATCTGCACGATGGCCAGCTGGCCCCGGACACCCTGATCGGTGGAGACGGTGCCGTCGCGGGCAACGCTGATATTCGTATCGCCCTGTTCAAATATGATCGGTGCGCCACCCTCGCCCGCTACAGGCCGGCCCTCGGTGGTGACGAGCTGGCCCTGATTGTCGATCACAAACGCTCCATTGCGTGTGTAGGTGTTGTCGCCACCGCCCATTTGGATCGTGAAGAACTGATCATCCTGCAGTGCCAAATCTGTGAGGTTGTCAGTGCGCACAATGGCGCCGGTGGACAGATCCGTCAGTGTGCGGTCATCCACCACGAAAGACACAGGACGATCCGACCGCTCGAAGCCATTGTGGCGGGCCGGCGTGCGCAAATATTCCTCAAACAGCGAGGATTCGGCCTTGAAGCCGGAGGTATTCATATTGGCCAGATTGTTGGCGACGACCGACAATTGGCGCTTGAGCGTGACCTGCCGAGACAGGCCTACGAGCTCCGCGTTTTCCATAACGCGCTCCATTCCCTTGGCGGGCCGCATTGGCCCTTGGCGGACCGCAATGGTGCGATCCTTTTATGATGGGTCCGACTTCCACACCGTCGCCATCATCACAGACCTTGCAGGGAACGTGCCAGGATAAAGGGCTAATTAATTCAGTACTTTAAGAATTTATGATCTGGGAATTTCCGCCGCGTAGACCGTCAAAAACCTGCCCACCGGCAGAAATTACCCACTTTCCAATCGGTTAACGCAAAGGGTTTGTTAACTATAACCTTAATAGGCTGGGGCTAGAGAATTGCGCCCTGAGCCGTGTTTGGACCGACGTCCAAGCCCTTTGACGGGCCAACGCCAGCATTGGCGTTTTGGGCAAACGGGGAACACGCATGGCCGACACCACCGCTGATGGCGACACCCAAGAGGCCGCCGGCAAGGGCAAAATGATAAAACTCGCAGGCGCGGGCGGCGGTGTAGCCGTGTTGCTTTTGGCTGGTGTGTACTTTTTCGTAGGCACAGGCAGCGATGCAAATGTGACATCCATCGACGCGTCCGCCGCCATCGCCGTCAGGGAGATCGAATTTTACGAGCTGCCCGAAATCACGGTGAACCTGTCTCAGACGGGTCCCCGCCCCCAATATTTGAAGCTGCAAGTTGCGCTGGAATTGTCCGACAAAAGCCTCAAGGAGCGCATCGCGCCTTTGATGCCTCGGGTGATTGACGCCTTTCAGGTCTATCTGCGTGAGTTGCGGGCCGACGACCTTGAAGGCTCCGCGGGTATGTTCCGCCTGAAAGACGAACTGCGCAAACGCATCAACACCGCCATCGCACCCGCTCGGGTGGACGCGGTCCTGTTCCAAGAAATGCTTGTCCAATAATGGCTGAAGATCTCGACCCAGATGCCCAGAGCGCCGCCGATGCCATGGCGGCCGAATGGCAGAAATTGTCCGAGGACAATGACGCCACAGGTCTGGGCAGTGACCGAATTCTGGACCAGTCGGAAATTGACAGCCTTCTGGGTTTCAATTTCGACGAAAGCGCAGCGGAAGACCAGTCCGGCATCCGTGCGCTCATCGATTCGGCTCGGGTTTCCTATGAACGCCTGCCGATGCTGGAAATCGTATTCGACCGCCTGGTGCGGCTGGCCACGACGTCCCTGCGCAATTTCACATCCGACAATGTCGAAGTCAGCCTTGAGAGCATCTCGTCGGTGCG
>JBCDIB010000044.1:0-11609 GCA_038749385.1 Pseudomonadota bacterium
CCAACCCAAGGGTGACCGCATCCGTGACGGTATGGCCAGGAATGCGGGCCAAGATACAGGCTGCCATTGCATCCCCAAGCCCGGTTTCGTCCAGCGATAATTCATCAATTGTCGGCGCATCAAATGATATTGTTTCGCCATCGGCATGGAGCGCCAATCCCTCTGAGCCGCGGGTTTCCACGATGTTTAAACCATCGGGCACAGCCGCATCCAAGGCCAAAAGCTGAGCGTATTCAGCGTGGTTGCAAAACAGCCATTTTGCGCGGGCGAGGGAACCCGCCATGCGGCCCATCTTTGCCGGCGAAACGGCCACGAAGGCCAGACATGGATGCGCAGGCAAATCGGCAAACAGACCGGCTGCGCAGTTTCCATCCACAACCACCAGTGCAGCCTCCTTCAAGCGGGTTGAATGCTGGGCCAAAAAGGCGGCGTCCAGCGCATCATAAGCGTCGAGACATGCAATTCCGTGGGCCAAACGGCCATCCTCATGTTCGACGGCCATATACATGCGCGTGTCCAGGGCGGGCAGCGATAGAAGATCGGCGTCACATCCGAGTTCACAAAGGCCGTGCCAGACATTGTGCGCAACTCCGCCGGAACGAACATTCGCTGCCGCCGGGTTGCTTTCCCCAGGATGTAGCGGACCCCGCAACCGAACTCGCCAATCCAAATGATGGGCACCCAGGCACAGAAATTTACCGGAGCCGGGCGAAGTTGGCCGAGTGGATATCGTAGACATGGGCCTCTTATCGCGGTCTATCGTGTTTGATACAAGCAATCGCAACACGAGCCCCGAAAAGCGCTTGATCACACATCGCAGCGACCGCCGACCACCGGAAAAAACTATGCCCGCCTACGTAAAATCCACCCTTTTGGACCGCCTGAACAGCGAAAACATCTCCGTCAGCACCCATGAACATGATGCCGTGTTCACGGTGGCCGAGAGTGACGAGTTGCACGCAAAACTGCCCGGTGCACACTCCAAGAACCTGTTCCTGAAAGACAAAAAGAGCCGGTACTTTCTGGTAACCGCCGCCCATGACACGCAGATCGACCTCAAACAGATCCACAAGCTCATTGGTGCGCAGGGGCGGGTGAGTTTTGGAAAGGCGGACGCGCTGATGGAACTGCTGGGCGTCGAACCGGGCTCGGTAACCCCTTTTGGTGTGGCCAACGACACTTACCATAAGGTGACCATGGTACTGGACAGTGCGCTCATGGATCACGATATCGGCAATTATCACCCTCTGACGAACACCGCCACGACCGCCATCGCCCAAACAGATCTCATCGCCTTTCTCAAAGGCACCGGCCACGATCCGCTGATCGTGGATGTGAGCGAGACCAACCCGGCGCTGGATGCCTGAGCCGCTGAAACTGAAAAGCTGAGACCATGATGCAAGAGTCCGACAATCCATTTGCAGGCGCCCCATACGCAGGCGCAGGCGCCACTGGTTATGGCCAGCAAACGGTCAGCAGCCAGCACGGCGATGCGCCCGCCGGGCAAAGCACGGACCAGCAGGCGGGTAGTCTGATCAAAGACACCACAACGGCAGACTTCAAAGCCGATGTGATCGACCAGTCCATGAGCCAGCCTGTGCTTGTGGATTTCTGGGCGCCGTGGTGCGGACCTTGCAAACAGCTCACACCCGCCATTGAAGCTGCCGTGCAAGCGGCAGGCGGCGCTGTGAAGCTGGTCAAAATGAACATTGATGAACACCCATCCATCGCAGGACAGTTGGGTGTCCAGTCGATCCCCGCCGTATTCGCCTTTTCCAACGGTCAGCCGGTGGATGGCTTCATGGGTGCATTGCCTCAATCGGAAGTTGCGGCATTCATAGACAAGGTTGTCGCCGCCAGCGGCGGGCCCGCCCCCACCGCAGAAGAACAGGACGTCGAAGCTGCGCTGGAGCAGGCGGATGCCGCCCTGGCCGGCGATGGAGAGCCAAGGAACATTCAGGGGGCCGCCCAGGTCTATGCCGCGGTGCTACAACAGGCGCCCGAAAACATTCGCGCTCTTGCGGGCCTGGCAAGATGCTATCTTGCCATCAACGAGGTGGCACGGGCCAAGGAACTGCTCGAGCCGTTGGCGGACGATCTGAAAGCAAAACCGGAAGTCGCCACCGTGCTGGGTCAGATATCGCTCGCCGAAGAAGCTGCAGCGCTGGGAGACCTTGGCGAGCTGAAGGCCAAGGCTGATGCGAACCCGGACAATCACCAGGCCAATTTCGACTTTGCGATAGCCCTCGCCGCCAACGGCAATAAGGAAGAGGCCGCAGATCGTCTGGTCGCTATTTTCAAGGCGGATCGCGAGTGGGAAGAGGACGGCGCACGCAAGCAATTGCTGAAATTCTTTGAAGCCTGGGGCAACACCGACCCGGCCACAGTGTCCGGTCGTCGCAAACTCAGCGCCGCTTTGTTCTCATAGGTTCTCACAGAAGCGCCATAGAAGGCCAACAGCCCCCTTAAAGTGAGGGGAAACCGCCCTTGTGAAGCCAATTTCGCGCCCCATGTTAGTGTGACCACCAACCGGAAGGTTCACGGCATGCAAGCAGGCAACAAATCCTACGTTCGTGCGAGCGATATACCGGACACGGTTCCGGTGTTTCCGCTACCGGGAGCGCTGTTGCTGCCTGGCGGGCAGATGCCACTCAACATTTTCGAGCCGCGCTTCCTGGCAATGTTCGACAGTGCCATGGCAGGCGACCGCCTGGTGGCCATGGTGCAACCCTCGCTTGACGGCAGCAAGCGCTCTGATGGCGAACCGGAACTGTGTGAGATCGGCTGTTGCGGACGCATCACCGGTCTGCAGGAATCTGGAGACGGGCGCTATCTGGTGACGCTTTCGGGTATTTGCCGCTTCCGCATAATTGCAGAGATGGATACGCCGGAGGCCTTCCGCCGATGCCACATCGCGCCGTTTGCCGGTGATCTTGAAGACGATGACGGCGCGGAGGATGTGGACCGCGACTTGCTGCTGGAAACGTTCCGTCAGTTTCTCGAAGCCAACGACATGGAGACAGATTGGGACTCCATCGCCCGGGCCGGCAATGATGTGCTCGTGAACTCGCTCTCCATGCTCAGCCCCTACGGCCCTGCCGAGAAGCAGGCACTGCTGGAAGCCGAAAATCTGAAAGCCCGGGCCGACACGCTGATAGCCATTACGCAAATGACTCTGGCGCGCAACTCAGACGACGTAACAGGCACTTTGCAGTAGGAGCAAAGCCATGATGTCAGAAGCCGACAACACAAAGCTGCAATCCGAAAATACGCCCGGCGAGGTTCGAACCAAGCTCGATATAGATGTGCGCATGCTGGAGCTGCTCGTTTGCCCCCTGACCCACGGTCGTCTGCACGTGGATATCGATAAGGGTGAGCTGGTAAGTCCGAAGGCTAAATTGGCCTACCCGGTGCGCGGCGGCATACCCATCATGCTTGCCTCTGAAGGGCGCGAGATGGCCGAAGAAGAGCTGGTAAACTACGTCCGGTAACCCGTGACGCTCATTTCCTCAGCGCTGATGGAGAGGCCATCCACGATGGCGGTGAACGCATCCGAGTAATGCAATCGAGCATTGGCGAACTCCGGCGCGACCGCAGCTTCCACCATTTTCATCAAGCTCGACCCGCCTACGAAGATGATACTGTCCAATTTGTCGGTTGGGGAGCCAGCGATCTTGAGCGTTTCCAGTGCACTTGCCCTGATTTCACGACCATATCGCCTAAGAGCGTCATCCAGCGTCGCCGCCGACAGCCCCACCTGTAGCCGTGAGCCTTGTGTGGGACCGGCGAACGGAAGCGTAATTTGGGATTGCCCGGAAAGATTGGTCTCAATCTTCCCTCTTTCCACGGCGAAGGCGATGTCATGGCCCAGCTCATCGGTGAGGGTTTTGTCGAGGCGTCTGAACGGCTCGGCGTTCACCGCAAGTCCGGCCATGCTTTGAGCCAGTTCACGGGGCTTGGCGCTATACAGACCGGGTATCTTTTCCCACGTTGCTAGGTCGTGAGATATCCAGTTGGGTGCGGGCAGGGTGCCGCTGCCCATCTGTTCGCGAATGAAATGGCCCCGACCCAATAATGGCATGACGTGATCCATGCTGAGGCTACGGTCAAAATCTGTGCCACCCACACGAATACCGCTGGTGGCGAGCACCTCTATGCTGTCGCGCCCCGCTTCAAACAAACAAAAATCCGACGTGCCGCCGCCAATATCCACGATCAAGGCCAACTCACCAACAGCCAGTGAACCCGCTGCCCTGGCCGCTGCCTCGGGCTCGGTGAGAAAATCCACCCCGGCAAAGCCCGCTGCCTTGTAGCAATCCGTAAGGTCATTCAGCGCTTGGGCGTCCTTGGCATCATTGTTTGAGTGAAACCGTACAGGCCTGCCGGACAATGCATGGGTGAATTCACGCTGTAGCTGGTCTTCGGCGGATTGCTTCAGGTGGGCAAGAAAACCCGCAATCACATCGACGAACGTAACCCGTTTTCCATTCAGATACCGCGGCTCGTGCATGATCGAGGTGCCCAAAACACTCTTGAGCGCCCGCATGAAGCGGCCATCATCGCGGGAAACGAGCGACCGGTTAGCGGCCCTGCCAAAGCGGACTGATTTACACTCCGCGTCATAGAAAACCGATGTCGGCAAGGTGGTCTCGGCACCTTCCACGCGCACCAATCGGGGCACACCTTTGCAGGCAATGCCGGCCGCTGAATTGGAGGTGCCAAAATCGATGCCCAAAACACCGGGGGTCGCCGGGTTGCTCATTTCAGTCATGCTCGTGTTTGGGCCGGACTTGGCAAAGCAGCGGCGGTACAGGCGCTTCCGCCAGCCGTCCAGAGCAGGTCTTAGATTTTTTTACCAATCAAGAGGCGTGGCTGCTCAGGCAGGAGGTGGCGTTGCACACGACCCAGCACTCCCGGCAAATCATTACCCGCAGCTTGACCAATGAACGCATCCTTTAGGCGGGGCAGCCGATCAACAATCCCAAGTCCAAGGTCACGGGCCGCCATAAGCAACCGATTGTCGTTGGAGAACAGCCGGTTCAGTACATCCGTGGTCACACCCATTTGCACAGTGTCAAACCGCCGCCAGGATTGGTAGCGCTCCAGTGCGGTCAACGAGGAGAAGTCGAGGCCCAGCCGATCTGTTTCAACAATGGTCTGAGCCAGGGCCGCGACATCCTTGAAGCCCAAATTCAGCCCTTGGCCCGCAATCGGATGAATGCCGTGGGCGGCGTCACCAGCCAGCGCGAAACCATCGCGTACAATGTCCCGGGCAAGCGTAAGCCCCAGTGGATAAGCGTTACGAGGACCGTCCACCGAGATCTCACCCAGTTGCAGACCGAAGCGTTGCTCCAGTTCCAGCTCAAACTCAAATTCATCCAGGGCCAGCAAACGCTCCGCATCAGGTGTCGCCTCGGTCCACACGATGGACGAGCGGTGCTTGCCATCTTTCTGGGGCAGTGGAAGCGTGGCAAACGGTCCGGCTGGCAAAAAGTGCTCTTCAGCACGGCCGCCATGGTCGCGCTCGTGGGCTACAGTGGTAACAATGCCCATCTGGTTGTAGGGCAAACGCACGGTCCGGATACCGGCGAGATCGCGCAGCTTGGACTTCACACCGTCGCAGGCGACGAGCAGCCGGGTGCGCTGATGCTCGACCTCACCCGTGTCGACATTTTTCAGGCTCAGCTTGCTGGAGCCACCATTGCGCTCGAAATCGGCAACCACATGGCGTGGCATGCGCTCAACACCCAGTTCGTCTGCACGGCCGTGCAGAGCAGTCAACAAAGACGCATTGGGCACCATGTGGGCGAAGGGGTCTGGGGTTTCGCTCTCCGCGTCGCCAAAGGTCAGGAACACCGGCCGCACGGGGTCCGCCAGCTTGCTGTCGGTGACAATCATCTCATTGATCGGCTGGCTTTCGGCGAGCAGGTCTTTCCACACACCCATGGTATCAAGCATACGGCTTGCTGCGGCGGCGATGGCGGAGGCACGGGGGTCGTTGCGAAATGCGCCCTGCGGTGCCGGGTCCACCACCATGACGCTCAGATGCGGCGCAGCCTGCTTAACCGAGACCGCCAAAGACATGCCGACATAGCCAGCCCCGGCAATGACGATATCATGCGGCTTTCCATAATCATGTTCGGCGTTTTCTGATTTCGTATCTGGCGAGGTTTTGGTCATGCTGCCCATCCGGTATTTTAGCACTTACATAGCCCACAGGTGGTTCGATTCCCACGCTCTGCAATGGACGTGCGACGACACAACGTCCGGCGGCGCTAAATCACTGCCAAAACAGCTTGGGCAGCGTCAGCACATTGCCGGCGCAACTGAGCGGAAAGTGGAAGCACCGGGCGGGGCGGTTGCGCGGTGGTAACCCCCATCTCGTTTGCCAGAGCATATGTCACCCGCAGGCTGCCATTAACCCTTATCAGCTCCATAAACGGCGCAAAGGCGTCCGCTAAAACATGATCTGAATGTTCGGCCTGCGCCGCCAAAGCCAACAAAGGCGTTGGCAGCAGGCCCGCCAAGGCCGAATGAAAACAATCGGCGCCCGCGGCAAGTGCGTCCAACATCTCCCAGTCTCCGCTATAGCCGAGACTGAAGTCAGACGGGCAGCCCCGACGCAAGTCAGCCAGTTCAGCCGCGTAGGTGCTATCTGATAGCGGCGGCAGCTTGATTGCCTTGATCGTTGGCAGAGCCGCCAAGCGCATAATCAATCCGTGGGAGAAGTGGAAATGCGTGGTGCTTGGATTCGCATAGACGCACAATGGTAGATCTGTCTGCGAGGCCACCTGAACGAAATGCTGGTACGCCTCATCCTGTGCCAAAGGCGTGTAAGAAATGGGCGACAGCACGAGCCAGTCGGCACCGGCCTGTTTGGCATCAAGGGCCAATGCGCATGCCTCGTCGGTGCGCATGGCCCCGACACCCACCATCACGGGTTTGGCGCCGTTGGCCGCTTCCACGGCAGTCCGCACGGCGCGCTGACGCTCGAACCGGGACAGATAGGCCTGAATGCCCGTGCTGCCCAAAACGCCGATGGCCGAGACATTTGTATCGACCAAACGGCTGACAAGCGTTCCCAATTCCTCCGTGCGCACCCGCCCGTCAGCATCCGCCGGGGTGAGGGGGAAGGCGGTGAGTCCGGTCAGAAATTGCTCGGCCAAAGAAACCTCCATGTGACTTCGAACAATGCGCCTTGGAAGCGTCGGGAAATTTTACAAAAGCTAGTCCGGAAGAAACGGCACTTTCAAAGGGCCAGATGGCGATTGTGTCTTGGGACAGGCGACAGCAGGCAGCCGACCCGACCGGCAGCCTGCTGCGCGCCATCATCACTGTGACATGGTTACAAATATCTAGCCTTGATCGTCGATATTACGTTTACGTTTACGTCATTGCAGTCGGGTAAACCATGTGTTTGGGTGTGGTTGTAGCAGGTGCGAGCTTCGGAGTGTCGGCATCAAAATGCAGGTCTGCGCGGCGCAATCCCACCGCCTTGTGATGGTCTCACAAGCTGGCACATGACGGTGTCTGCAAAGCAACAAACGGCTTGCCAGAAGGGTCAAAAAGCAATGAGCAGCGACATTTTGGAAGAGCCCTTCCACCAGCTTCTCCAGGTGCTTGATCTAACACCCGATGGCGATGATGCCTTTACCGGCAAGTCCATGGAATTGGGTTGGAAGCGGATCTATGGCGGCCAAGTGATCGCCCAGGCTCTAATGGCCGCCACGCGCACCGTGCCTGGGGAACGTCCTGTACATTCGCTGCACGCTTATTTTCTCCGCCCCGGCGATCCGGCACAGCCGATCCATTTTCAGGTGGATAGGCTGCGCGATGGCGGCAGCTTCTCCGCAAGACATGTCCGCGCCAGCCAGAACGGGCGTGCAATTCTGACGCTGTCCGCGTCGTTCAAGAGCACTGAGCAGGGACTGACTCATACCGATCCCATGCAGGCCGCCCCAACCCCGGAAGAGCTGCCATCAATTCCTGAATTGTTGGAAGGCCAACTCTCTTTCCTGCCGGAGGCGATAAAACAATATTGGCTCAAACGGCGCCCGCTTGAGCTGCGACCCATTGAGCTGCGCCATTATAAGACGCGGGACCCACTGCCGCCGCTTCAAGACATATGGGTGCGGGCAACATTGCAAGAATGTTTGGTTGGCGCAGGGGACACCAACTTGGACACCAACTTGCCCGAACAACCACTGTCTGAGCCCGGACTGTGCGCAGCCATATTGGCCTACCTGTCGGACATGACATTGCTGGACACGTCCCTATTCGCCCACGGCCGCTCAATTTTCGATACGGATCTGCAAGTTGCTTCCATCGACCACGCGATGTGGTTTCATGTGCCCGCAGCCGGCAACCATTTGCGCGATTTGCTGTTCTACCAGCAATCCAGCCCGGCTTCAGCACGGGGGTGCGGCTTGGCTCAAGGCGGTATTTACACCCGAGACGGCCTGCGTTTGGCCTCGGTTGCACAAGAAGGACTCATCCGCCTGCGCTCTCAGTAGGCGAATGCCTATTTATCGTGCAAATTTCACTTTTTGCCTAATTTGTGCGCACATTCGTTTCCGTCTTATTAACTTGTTCAAGCCGTATTTCGCTTTTCTAATATATATTTCAGCTACTTAGCCTGCCAAATCCAATTTGGCACGGCTCTTGAATATGTCGAGATAGTGGCAGACCCGTTTCGGGGAGCTGCAAGCCGAAGAACGGGCGTGACGCCCGTTCAAAGCAGACAAGTGAAATGAGTGGTGAAATGAAAATCGTTACTGCGATCATCAAGCCCTTCAAGCTCGACGAGGTGCGCGAAGCGCTTACCGGTGTCGGTGTGCAGGGGCTGACCGTGACGGAAGTGAAGGGCTACGGCCGTCAAAAAGGGCACACGGAAATTTACCGCGGCACAGAATATGCCGTGTCTTTCCTGCCCAAGATCAAATTGGAAGTCGTCGTGGACGATGCAGTGGCGCCAGCCGCCGTTGACGCCATCGCGGCCGCAGCCAAAACCGGCCAGATCGGTGACGGTAAAATCTTCGTTCATGACGTCGAAGCAGCAGTGCGTATCCGCACTGGCGAAACCGACGTCGCAGCTCTGTAAGGAGCGAGTAAAAATGGGTATCGAAATGAAAAAACTGGGTTGGGTTGCCACCCTCGCCGCGTCGACCGTCATGGTCTCCAGCGCGGCTTTTGGCCAGGACGCGGCAGCCGAAGCTGTGGCCGTCACGCCGGAAGTGGCTTACATCTTCAACACGCTGCTGTTCCTGATCGGCGGCTTTCTTGTCATGTTCATGGCCGCTGGCTTTGCGATGCTCGAGGCTGGCCTCGTGCGCTCCAAGAACGTGTCGATGCAGTGTCTGAAAAACATCGGCCTGTATTCCATCGCCGGCATTATGTATTGGGCCGTGGGTTACAGCCTGATGTATACCGGTGTTGACGGCGGCTACATGGGCTCCTTCGGTCTGTACGGCTGGGAAGCTGCAGGCGGCGACGCTTTGGACACCGGCTATTCCACACCTTCTGACTGGTTCTTCCAGATGGTGTTCGTGGCAACCGCCGCTTCGATTGTGTCCGGCACACTGGCCGAGCGCATCAAGCTGTGGCCATTCCTCATTTTCGTCGTCTTCCTGACAGGCTTCATCTACCCAATTGCCGGTTCCTGGCAGTGGGGCGGTGGCTTTCTGTCCGAAGCTGGTTTCTCCGACTTCGCCGGTTCTACGCTGGTGCACTCCGTCGGCGGCTGGGCAGCTCTCTCAGGCGCCATCATTTTGGGCGCTCGCAAGGGCAAATACGAAGGCGGCAAGGCCGTTGCCATGCCAGGCTCGAACATCCCGCTGGCAACATTGGGCACGTTCATCCTGTGGCTCGGCTGGTTCGGCTTCAACGGGGCTTCGCAACTGGCAATGGGCTCCATCGGCGATGTTTCTGACATCTCCCGCATCTTTGCCAACACAAACCTGGCTGCCTGTGGCGGCGTGGTCGCAGCGATCATTTTGACGCAGATCATGTACGGCAAGGTCGACGTGACAATGGCTCTGAACGGCGCACTCGCCGGTCTCGTGTCCATTACAGCTGAGCCGCTTATGCCTTCGCCCTTCTTGGCGATCCTGATCGGTGCAGTTGGTGGCGTTATCGTGGTCTTCACGGTGCCGCTCCTCGACAAGTTCAAGATCGACGACGTGGTGGGTGCTATCCCGGTTCACCTGTTTGCGGGCATCTGGGGCACCATCATCGTGCCGCTGACCAACCCAGACACCAGCTACATCACGCAGCTGTACGGCATCGTTTGCTACGCAGTGTTCACCGTAGTCGTATCCGGCGTCCTTTGGTTCCTGCTCAAAGCCACCATCGGCATTCGGGCAACGGAAGAGGACGAGTTCATGGGTATGGACAAGGCTGAAATCGGCGTCGAGGCCTACCCGGAATTCCGATAGGCGCGAGAGCCTTCGGAACATCAGATCAGAAGCCGAGGCAACATCCTCCCCAACGCCTCGGCTTCTGACAAAACAAACATTGAAGGCCCCGCTATGTGCGGGGCCTTTTGCGTTTAAGTGCTGAAATTCCGGCGCGAGGCACGGCTGGTTAACAGGCGTTTAACCATGGCTCTCTAGTCTGCAAACCGAGACCACCGCACGCCCAATGCGATGATTCTCAGCCCGCAGGGCTCTGGATTTTCATCCAGCGTCATTCGGTCAGATTCAGGTAATTCCATTGCAGGTAATTCCATGCGCTCCACCCGTCTCTCCGCATCAAACGCCGCCGCCAACGCCCATCTGGACGCCAGCGTCCGCAGCTCCGGCGGGGTGCGCAACGGCTTGCGGAGCCTTTTGGGTCTGGCCTTGTTTGCTGGTTTGGCAGCCATAGCTGCGAGCCTGGCGACATGGTCGGTCAATGATCCGTCGGTGACCCACGCAACTGATGCGCAAACGCAAAACCTATTGGGCTATTTTGGCGCGTCGCTGTCCGATTTGCTGATGCAGTGTTTCGGCTTGGCGATCATCGCTATCTTGGTGCCGGCAGGAATGTTGGCGTGGCGGCTTACGTTTGCCGCCCCACTGCCACCCATGAGAACACGATATCTGTCCTGGGCGGCAGGTGCCACTTTCGCGAGCGCCGCGCTGGGTGCGCTGCCACGCTTTGACTCCTGGCCTTTGCCCAATGGCCTTGGCGGAATTATCGGCGACGGCATGCTGCAAATGCCGGCATGGGCTCTGGGCGGATTTCCAACTGGCGTATTGTCCCTCACCTTCTTTGTTGTGTTTGGCGGCTTTGGCGCCGCAGCCTTGCTCTACGCAGCCCTACTTATCCGCAGCGGGTCACCCGCCACAGTGGTTGCCGACGACTTCGCCCCGAACGTCGAGAACGTGGGTGAGTTGGACGAAGACTATGAGCGTCGCCCGGGCCTTTTGCTGGGTCTGGCGGGCCATATGTTCCTCACCGCCCGCTACCACCTGCACCGCGCATGGTTGCGCTTCGACGCGTGGCGTAGCGCCCGTGCGCAAGCCTTGGCTGACCGCCGCGCTCGGCTGGAAGCGGAAGAAGCGGGCCTCGCGCCTCAACTTGCCGCAGACCTTCAAGGCGACCCGCATCTGGAAGCTCCGGGCTACGGC
>JBCDIB010000045.1:0-11589 GCA_038749385.1 Pseudomonadota bacterium
GTCACATCCGGCATTGCCATCGTGTCCTTCACGGCGCCAGTTTTGATGACGAGCACATTCGCCGCCTTTTCGGACCGCAGCAATGATCTGCCCTATTTGCCCGGTGCTGCCTTCCTGCTGGCGGCCATCATTTGTGTGATCATGTTTGTGCCTTACAGTCTGGCCCGCAAGCGCATGATGGCAGAATAAGGAGCGCGGCATGAATTACGTTGCGATATTGACCGCCGGTTTGGCGAGCTGGCTCTTCGGAGCCATATGGTACGGTACGCTATCCAAGCCATGGATGCGCGCAGCCGCCTTGACCGACGCTGATATCAAAGGCCCGTCGGGCAAGCCAAGCCCGGCTCCATACGCCATCTCACTGGTAGCCGAGTTTCTGATGGCCGCCGGTTTGCTTCTGTTCTTCCTTCACGTCTTCAAAGATGGCATCGGCCTGTATGGCGCGCTGCAAATGGCGGCCCTGGTCTGGTTGTGCTTCATCGCCACGTCCATTACCGTCAACCATCGCTACGGCATGCGGCCATGGTCACTGACATTTATAGACGGCCTTCACTGGCTTGGAGTGCTGCTCGTGCAGGCGGCGGTGTTCGCAGCTTTCATGTAGCTGCAATCCCACTCGGCTCACCATTCACGGCTTACCATTCCCGTCTGGGCCCGGTGTCGATATGGAAATGCCCGCTGCGGCGATAATGGGAAATGCCCCCCACACCCGGACGTTTGCGCAGGAACGCTTTTATCTCCGAAGGACTTGCTCTGGTTTTCACCACGAAGTCCACAGCCTTGCACTTCAGGTGCCAGCTTTTCTTGGCACCACCCTTGAGCCGGTTTTCGCGCTTGTGGCGCTTGGTGGACGACACGATGACCGGTCCAAACTTGCGTGACACAGCCCCCACAGCGCGTTTCAGCTCGCGGGGCACGCACCAGCGCGTGTCAGTCCAGTTCACCCCTCGCTCTGGGAAAAACCAGTTGACCACAGGCACGCGGGCGCAGGCCGTCAGAGCCATTGAGATGGCCAGAACACAAATGATCAGGCGGAAGGGACGCACAACAAACTCCATCCAGAGCCCGTCATAATCGACCCAACCGGTAAAATTTTAGCCAAAGACAAATTAACCTTGGCGATGGTGGTGCCAGCGATGATCTGAGGCCATTTGCGACGAACGGTGCATGGACGCGGCCCCTACGCTCTGGAACAAGAGATCAAATTACATCGTGCGGCGGGAGACGTGCGATCTGTTGTGTTGCGCGGCCCCAAAAGGCCTGCGCCGGAGGGAGGAAACCACATGTCCGACAACGCCATTTATCCTGTGAGCGACGAGCTTGCCGCCGGTGCGCACATTGATGCCGCCAAATATCGCGAAATGTACGACCGGTCTGTCAATGACCCCGATGGCTTTTGGGGCGAGTGCGGCCAGCGCCTCGATTGGATGAAGCAGCCCACCATCATCAAGAATTCAACCTATGAATATCCTGATGTGTCGATCAAATGGTATGAGGACGGCACGCTGAACGTCTCGGCCAATTGCATCGACCGCCACCTTGAGACCCGGGGCGATCAAGTGGCCATCATCTGGGAAGGCGACGATCCCAATGACGATCTGAAGATCACATATCGCGAGCTCCACGAACATGTCTGCCGCCTGGCAAATGCCATGAAAGCTCAGGGCGTCAAGAAGGGGGACCGCGTCACGCTATACATGCCCATGGTGCCCGAAGCGGCATACGCCATGCTGGCCTGCACGCGCATCGGCGCCATCCACTCCATCGTGTTTGGCGGCTTCTCCCCCGACGCGCTGGCCCAGCGCGTGGTAGATTGCGAAAGCTCCATCATTGTCACGGCGGACGAAGGCCTGCGGGGCGGCAAACACGTGCCACTGAAAGCCAATGCCGACGCCGCCATTCAGATTGCAGCCACCCAAGGCCAGCAAGTCGAAACCATGATCGTGGTAAAGCGCACCGGCGGCGCGATCGAGTGGGCCGAGGGCCGGGATGTCTGGTACCATGAAGTGACGCAGGCCGCCTCCACCGACTGCCGCCCCGAAGAGATGAACGCTGAGGATCCGCTCTTCATCCTCTACACCTCTGGCTCCACCGGCACCCCCAAGGGCGTGCTGCACACCACGGGCGGTTATCTCGTCTGGGCCGCGATGACCCACGAATATGTCTTCGACTACCACGAAGGCGACATCTACTGGTGCACCGCCGATGTTGGTTGGGTGACCGGCCACAGCTACATCGTGTACGGCCCCCTGGCCAATGGTGCGACAACTGTGATGTTTGAAGGCGTCCCGAACTATCCTGATCAAAGCCGCTTCTGGCAGGTTTGCGACAAGCACCAGGTCAACCAGTTCTACACGGCCCCCACAGCCATTCGCGCGCTGATGCAGGCCGGCGACGGACCGGTGAAAGCCACCGATCGTTCCTCTCTGCGTATCCTCGGCACGGTGGGTGAGCCGATCAATCCCGAAGCCTGGGACTGGTACTATGAGGTGGTGGGCGACAAACGTTGCCCCATCATAGACACGTGGTGGCAGACGGAAACGGGTGGCCACATGATCACCCCGATGCCCGGCGCGACGGCCCTCAAGCCCGGCTCGGCGACAACCCCGTTCTTTGGTGTGCAACCGCAGCTTGTGGACAATGATGGCAATGTGCTGGAAGGCGCAACCGACGGCAATTTGTGCATCACGGAATCATGGCCCGGCCAGATGCGCACGGTCTATGGTGACCATAAGCGCTTCGTGAACACCTATTTCGCCACTTATAAAGGCAAATATTTCACCGGTGACGGCTGCCGCCGCGACGAGGATGGCTATTATTGGATCACAGGGCGCGTGGATGATGTGATCAATGTCTCCGGCCATCGCATGGGCACCGCAGAAGTTGAAAGTGCGCTCGTGGCCCACGAAGCCGTTTCGGAAAGCGCCGTTGTAGGCTTTCCCCACGACATTAAGGGGCAGGGTATCTATTGCTATGTCACCCTGATGAACGGCGTCGAACCCACCGAAGATTTGCGCAAGGAACTGCGCAACCATGTGCGCGCCGAGATCGGTCCCATCGCCTCACCAGATGCCATTCAATGGGCGCCTGGCTTGCCAAAGACCCGTTCCGGCAAGATCATGCGGCGCATCCTGCGGAAGATCGCTGAAAACGATTATGGCAGCCTTGGCGACACCAGCACCCTGGCCGACCCAGGTGTGGTGGATGAATTGATTGCCAATCGGGTTGGCTAGAGAGGACTTGGCATTGCCCGCTATTTGAAGATAGTTGGGCGATGCCCCGCTCCTATACCTTCACCCACACGCTTTCCCGCCTACCTTCCGTCTCTGTCACGGACGGACTGCGCGCGGCGGACCTGGGCAATCCGGATCACGCTCGGTTTGCTGAGCACCACTCAACTTATATAGCAGCGCTTCAAGCGGCTGGGTGCACGACTGAGGTTCTGCCAGCGCTGGAGGCGTTTCCAGATTCAGTTTTCATTGAAGATGCGGCTCTGTGCCTTGGCTCCACAGCCATCGCCTTAAGACCTGGGGCGCCCTCCCGCTTTGGAGAAACACAAGCACTGCGCCCTGCGTTGGAGCGCAACTTTTCTCAGGTTCTGGATCTCCCGGGTGCTGGTATAGAGGACGGCGCGCTTGTGGATGGCGGCGATATTCTGGTCACAGAAACCGAAATACTTGTGGGCCTGTCGGACCGTACGGACCAAGCCGGATTTGATGCTCTGAGCAAGATTGTTCGCGATCTGGGCTACACCACCCGCGCAGTCCACACGCCTGCCGGCGTGCTTCATTTCAAGTCCGATTGCGGCCTCTTGGACGAAGAAACCATCTTCGCAACCAAAGCGCTGGCCGCCAGCAGATGTTTTGAAGGCTATCGCGTCATCGAGGCGCCAGACGGCGAAGGCCCCGCAGCCAACCTTATTCGCGTCAACGACCACGTGTTGATGAGTGAGGGACACCCGCGCACCCAAGAGCTTTTAACCAAAGCTGGCTATGAGATCGTGACGCTGCCCAACAGCGAAGCGGCCAAGGTCGATGGCGGACTGAGCTGCATGTCGCTTCGGTTCAATTTGGAGACTTCATGACCCGCCAACTCATTTCCACCGGATCACCCTTCGAGAAGACCGCCGGCTATAGCCGCGCAGTGGTTCAAGACACACCCGCCGGCCGGTGGGTATTTGTGTCCGGCACCACGGGCTACGATTATTCCACAATGACCATGCCGGAAAGCGTGGAAGATCAGGCCCGAAATTGCCTTGCCACCATCGGCAAGGCATTGGCAGAAGCGGACTGTGATTTCAGCCACGTGGTGCGCTGCCATTATTATGTGACAGACCGTTCCTATGTTGAAACAGTCTTTCCGGTGCTGGGTGAGACGTTCGGAGACGTCCGCCCTGCGGCGACGATGATCGTGTGCGATTTAAACGAGGACGCCATGAAAATCGAAATCGAAGTCACCGCCCTCAAGGTCGGCTGAACGATGGCCCGGCGCAGGCCTGGCCCGAATATTGGCAAGACGCGGTTCGACCAGCTGGAGGTCGAAAATCTGGCGGACCTGCGCGATTGGCTGGCCGCAAATGCTGAAACGAAAGAGACCCTGTGGCTGGTACGCTGGCGCAAAAGCGACGAGACGTTGGCCGACGGGCGGTACATGCCCATGCTCGACATTATTGACGAATTGCTCTGCGTGGGTTGGGTGGATTCGGTTGTTGCCAAGCGAGACGCGGCGAGCTCCTACGTTCGCATTTCGCCCCGCAATCCAAAGAGCGCTTGGTCGAAAGTGAACAAGGACAAGATCGAAAAGCTGGAAACAGAAGGCCGCATGATGCCCGCCGGCCGTAGGTTGGTGGAGACCGCAAAGACCAACGGCATGTGGGATTTCCTGAACGATGTCGACGCCGGCATTGTGCCCGAAGATTTATCGCTGGCACTGCAAGCGCGGAACGCCACCGGGAAATTTGAAGCGCTCCCGTTCAGTGTGCGCCGCGGCACGCTGGAATTCATCAAGACAGCCAAGACACTACCCACTCGGGAAAAGCGCATCAGCGAGACTGTAAAATGGGCGTCTGAAGGCAAGGCACTTCCCGCCTTCAGACGCGGCTAAGAGAATATGTGCTAATGCACGGAGGGCGCGGGGTCGTCGTCCACTTCTGGGAAGGCGAGGTCCAGCTGGTCGGTCTCGTCGTCCTCATCATCATGATCCGCGTGCAGAAGGTCTGCAATCAACTCGCCCAGTGCAGCTTCGACAGGAAGCACATCTGATCCGATTTGGTTGGCGATGCCCACCATTTCGAACATGACATAGGTGGTTCGCGATAGCACATCTTCAGGCGAAGCGCCGGACAGGACCAGGGCCAGCATGATGGCGGCCATCAGATCGCCTGTGCCCTTGGGGGCATGGTCGAACTGCTCATGGGCCATGGTTTGCACCTCCACGGTGTCAGCACTTTCCGTGGCACCGCCTTTCGGCGGCAATGTCAGCACCATGGTCATGTGATCATCGCTGTCAGCGGGCACCGAGGAAGCCAGCACCATGCGGGCATTGGGCGCCAGTGAGTGGCTGGCCACTGCCGCATCCTCCGCATCTTCAATGTGGGTCGATGTTAGCCACGACAATTCGAACACATTGGGTGTAAGAATATCGGCCAGCGGGACAAGCTCGTCACGAATGGCCTCCGCCACCTCCTGCGGCACATAAAGGCTGCTGCCATCGCCAAGCACGGGATCGCACATATAGAGCAGATTTTCATCCTGCGCCTTCATCTGGCGAACGAATTGGGCAGCGCTGGACACTTGGTCGGCATTGCAAAAATAGCCGGTGAGGATGCCGTCGAGATCACCCGGTTCCAGGGACGCCAGATCGGCCAGCAAATTGTTGAAGCCTTCATTTGTCGACCGCGTGCCCGGCCCGTGGCCAGGGTGCCAAGGCAGAGTTACAGTGGGCAGAATATGCGTTGGAATAGCAAACGCCTCGAGGGCAGGCGCAATGGCCCGCAGACCAACCCGACCGATCACCACGTGGCTGGAAATAGCCAGAACCGCCATGTCACGCGCCCCGGGTCAGAAATGTGACAAGCCACCATACCAGATAGGCGGCAAAAAGCAGGCCAAGCGTACGCCCGATGCGGCGGCCCCAGACTTCGGCCCAGTCGTCCTGATCAGGTGCATCGGCCCCCAGCATGTGGTCCCGCGCACGGCTGGCCGTGCGGGCAAAGCCCGAACTGCCCAAAACCTCTGACTGTTCGGCAACTCGTTCCAAATCGCGGCGCGCAGCGGCAGCTTCGGCGTCATGATCGCCGGCACGTTTGGCCTTATCCGCCTCTGATCGTGTTTCGGGAGATTTTGAATTCATAATTGGACACTAGCTGCAAATGACAGGGCCAGAAACCACAAAGCACGTTGACGCGCCGGTTTCGCGCAAGACTGCACGCTTGCGCATATGATTGTCATATTTTTGGGGGTGCAATCGAATGCCTGACTGTTAGGCTTGCCCCCGCCGCCCTCTGTGGAGAGGGCCTTCCGGGGAGGGGAGTGCCTGATGGCTAGCAAATCAAATAAGGGTAAACCAACGCTCGACCGCAAGAAGCTGTTCGGCGATGTGGCTTCAGACGATCGGGCGGCGCTGTCAAAAGCGCAGCTTGATGCGGGGCTTGCGCTGGCCATCGCAACCCTTGAGGCTCAAAGCGGCAAACGGGCCAGGGTGGCGCTGCAAGATAATTGGCTGGTCGTCGTGCAGCCGGACCGTCCGTTCATCGTTGATTCTCTCTTGGGCGCTGTGAACGCCTTGGGAATGGTCCCCACCCTTGTGGCTCATCCACAATTGGCTGGCAGCGAAGGCACGCTGTCCATTATTGCGTTGGCCTTCGACGATCTAAGCAACGCTGAACAGAAATCTCTCCTCAGCGAGGTAAAGGCGACGCTTGCAGATATCGCCACGGTGGTCGGCGGGTGGAAGTCCATGCACAAGCGCGTCGAGCAGGCGACCGAACGCCTGCAAGCCGCAACCGACAAAGTTGTGCCCACCGACCAGCGCGACGAAGCGCTGGCTTTCATGCACTGGCTACTCGACCATAATTTCATCTTCATGGGTGTGCGCCGCTACGATTGGCAGGGCACAGCCAAAAATGGTGGCCTTGTGCCCAGCACCGAGGAGAAGGGTCTTGGCTTACTGGCCGACCCGGACCTCCGAGTGCTGCGCGAGGGCACAACGCTGGTGACCATGAGCCCGGATATTCGCGCCTTCCTACAGGGGGAAGATCCACTCATCATCACCAAAGCGGGCGTGCGGGCCCGCGTGCATCGCCTTTCCCATTACGACTATATCGGCATCAAGCTGTTTGGTGATGATGGCTCTTTAGATGGCGAATTGCGCATCATTGGGCTGTTCACCTCTGCAGCCTACAGCCAGTCCGTGCAGCGAATCCCGCGCCTGCGCCGCAAGATGGAACGCGCGCTGGACCTGGCTGATCTCGATCCCAACTCACATTCTGGCAAAGCGCTGATCAACGTCATTGAAACCTATCCGCGGGATGAATTGTTCCAGGCTGATGCGGATGAGTTGGCGGAAACGGCCAGCGCCATCGTGCGGTTGGATGAGCGGCCTCGAGCGCGTATTTTCACACGCACAGACAAGTTTGGCCGGTTCGTCTCGTGCCTCGTCTACGTGCCTCGGGAACGATATGATTCCGAGGTACGCGTGGCCATCGGTGAATATCTCGCCGAAACGTTCAAGGGTCGGGTGTCCATGTTCCAGCCCTCCTTCCCGGAAGGGCGGTTGGCGCGTGTGCACTTCATCATCGGTCGGGACAGCGATTCTGATCTGAAGATTGATCATGAGGCTCTCGGCGCGGCGGTCACCAAAATCACGCGGAACTGGGACGACGCGTTTGTAGAGCAGGCCGGGGATCTCTCAGACCCCGGGTTCGATGCCGCTTACAAAGATACCCACGACGTTGAAGAAGCGCTGACCGACGCCACCTCTATTGCGGACTTGTCTGGGGACCGTCCGCTGATCGCGCGTTTCTTTGAGGCCGGCCGGGAAGGTGACAACCAGGTCATTCGGCTCGATCTGTATCACGCCGGGCCGCCCCTCATCCTGTCACGCCGCGTGCCAATCCTCGAGAATTTCGGTTTTGATGTGCTCGACGAAACGAGCTTCAAAGTGGGTGGCGGAGATGTGCATCTGCACGAAATGCGTCTGTGCCCGCGGGGCGGCGTCACCTTCAAACCAGACCGTGATGCCGAGCGCCTGCAATCTGCCTTTATGGCGGTGTGGGATGGGAACGTCACGGACGATGGTTTCAACCAACTGGTGGTGACTGCAGGCCTGACGATCAGCCAGGTGAATATGCTGCGGGCCTATGCTCGCTATTTCCAGCAAATCAGCGTTGGCTTCACACAGGATTATTTGTGGCGCGCGCTGCAAAGCCACCCGTCCATCGCCCGCCGCCTGTGGGATCTGTTTGAGAGCAGGTTCGATCCGCAAACGGCTGATGATGCTCGGTCGGACAGGTCAGCCCAGATCGGTAAAGCCATCGAAACCGCGCTTGAAAGCGTGGATTCAGCCGACGAAGACGCGATTATTCGCCGCTTTCTGCAAACCATAAAGGCGACGCTGCGCACCAGCTATTACCAGCACCATGAGGATGGCCAGAGCCGGGAGTTGACCTTCAAACTCGACCCGGCGGCTATGGACGGCCTGCCTGAACCGCTGCCCTACCGGGAATTATGGGTGTTCGGCAGCCAGGTGGAAGGGGTGCATCTGCGCTTTGGGCCGGTGGCCCGCGGTGGCCTTCGCTGGTCCGATCGCGCGCAAGATTTCCGCACGGAAGTGCTGGGTTTGGTGAAGGCTCAACAAGTGAAGAATGCAGTCATCGTACCCGTGGGGTCGAAGGGCGGTTTTTACCCCAAGCAACTGCCCAATCCGTCCGGCGACCGCAACGCATGGTTTGAAGCGGGCAAGGACGCATACAAGACATTCATCCGCTCACTTTTGTCAGTCACCGACAATATTGTCGATGGTGATACTCTGCATCCCGACAACACGGTGGTGCATGACGGGCCGGACCCATATTTCGTGGTTGCCGCCGATAAGGGCACGTCCACATTTTCCGACACCGCCAACGGCATTGCGCAAGACGAAGGCTTTTGGCTCGATGATGCCTTCGCGTCCGGTGGTTCGGCGGGCTACGACCACAAAGCCATGGGCATCACGGCGCGCGGCGGGTGGGAAGCGGTAAAACGCCATTTCCGCGAGATGGACCGCAACATTCAAACCGAGCCCTTCACGGCCGTTGGGGTCGGCGACATGTCTGGAGACGTGTTCGGCAATGGCATGCTTTTATCCGAACAGACCAAGCTGCTGGCAGCCTTCGATCACCGCGATATCTTCTTGGATCCCGACCCGGACGTTACCAAAAGCTTCAAGGAGCGTAAGCGCTTGTTCGAAGCGGGCCGGTCCAGCTGGCAGGACTACAATCAAAAGACCATGTCTGAAGGGGGGATGATCGTCTCCCGGCGTGAGAAATCCGTCAGTTTGACCAAGCAGGTGCAGGACATGCTGGGCCTGTCGTCCAAAACGGCCACGCCCAACGAAATCATGCGGTCCATACTTATGGCCCCATCCGATCTCTTGTGGTTCGGCGGAATTGGCACCTATGTGAAGGCCGAAACCGAAAGCCATGCCGATGCAGGCGACCGTGCCAACGACGCGATTCGGGTGGATGCTGGAGAAGTGGGCGCGAAAGTCATCGGTGAAGGGGCGAACCTCGGCGTCACCCAGCCGGCGCGGATCGCCTTTGATCTTGCCGGCGGAAGCGTCAATTCCGATGCCATCGACAATTCGGCCGGAGTGAACTCGTCGGACGTCGAAGTGAACATCAAGATTGCCTTAGCCGGCCCCATGAAAGCTGGCGATCTGCCACTCAAGCGCCGCAACGCGCTGCTGGAGAAAATGACCGACGAAGTGGCCGATTTGGTGCTGACGAACAATTATCGCCAGACCCTCGCCATCACGCTGGAGGAAGCCAAGGGCCTGTCCGCCTTCCCCGCGCAACAGCGTTTCATGCAATCGCTGGAAAACACTGGCGACCTCAACCGCGATGTGGAAGATCTCCCCGATGACCGGGCCATGGCCCGCAGGCTTGAGCGCGGACAGCCGCTCACGCGACCCGAAATCGGTGTTTTGCTGGCTTATGCCAAGATCGTTCTGTTCCGCGATCTGGTGGAAAGTGATCTTCCGGACAGCGATTATCTGTGCACCGAACTGTTGGCATATTTTCCCACCCCCATGCGCAGAAAATACGAGGCGGCCATTGAAGGCCACCGGTTGCGCCGTGAAATCATCGCCACCGCCGTGGCGAATGTGGTGGTCAACAGAACGGGCCCCACCTTTGTGTTCGACGCCGCCACCCGCACCGGCGCGAGCCCCGTTCAGACGGCGCGCGCCATATTGCTGTCCCGCGCGGGAAATGACCTGCCAAAGGCCTATGCCGCCATCGATGCGCTGGACAACCAAGTGCCTTGGGAGCTGCAGCAGGAGATGTATCTGGAAGCGGGTGCCATGGTGCGCAGACAGGCCATCGACATGTTGATGCACGATGGCATGGGCGGCGAGATGGAAACCGAGGTGGCGTCTTTTCAAGCCGACCGGAAATCCCTGCTTGGCTACATGCCTAAAGTGCTGCCCAGTTACATTGCCGAGCGCCATGCCGACAGGCTCGAGCGATACAATCAGGCCGAGGCAGTGGATAGCAAACTGGCAGCAACTGTCGCACAATTTGGACTAGCCGCTTATATGCCCGACATTCGGGCGATCGCCCAAGCTTGTAGCGCAGAGCTTAAATGCGCGTGCAAAGTCTATTTCCGCGTCACAGAGGCCTTCCGCATTGGGATGATCGTCGATGCTGCGGATAAATTGTCACCTACGGACTTCTATGACGGCCTTGCGCTTGACCGCGCATTGTTCACCCTGCGGCGAGCCCGAAGAAAAATAGCGCAATCGGTTATCGAGCGCTTCGGTGATGAGGATGAACCTGTTGCATGCTGGATGGCGGCAGAACGGGGCCAGATTGCCCGCGTCAGCAGTGCGGTGTCTGGCATCGTGGATGATGGCGCTTTAAGCGAAATATCAGTTGCCCGACTATCTGTGGTGGCCACCTTCCTAGACGACCTTGCCGGGAGTGACTGACATCGTGATGGCGACCAAAACCGTCAATACGGCCAACACCGGGCAAGACCCATCCACAAAGCGTGGCGTCTTTGGCTGGATGATGTTCGACTTTGCGGCCCAGCCCTTCTTCACGGTGATCACCACCTTCATTTTTGGCCCATACTTTGTGAATCGCCTCGCGGAAAACCCGGAAACGGGCCAAGCGGTGTGGGGTTACACGCTGGCGGCAGCTGGTATTTTCGTCGGCCTTTTGTCGCCGGTTCTTGGCTCAATTGCCGACGTCACCGGCCCGCGCAAGCCCTGGATCGCTGGTTTTGCGATCGTCAAGATCCTGTCGCTCATCGCCCTGTGGTGGATGGTACCCGGAACATCCCTGTTTTGGCCGGCAATGTTCATGGTGATGGCGACCATTGCCGCTGA
>JBCDIB010000046.1:0-11477 GCA_038749385.1 Pseudomonadota bacterium
TCGATCAGTTTGGCAATATGCGTACCGCGGCGGCACTCGGCTTCGTCATCGGGCAGTTCGCGGGGTATGAAAACCGACGAAATGGCGCGACCGTCACGGGTGGTAAAGATGCGTGCATCAACAATCGTTGCCCCCGCCGCTGCACACCCTTGGGCGATGATGGACAGCACACGCGGATGGTCTGCCGCGATGAAGCTGAGCTGAGTGGTTTCCTGAAATTCACGGCAGTCCACGGTGAACATGAAGCGGCCACCGCCCTCGTCACCTTCAGCCAGCATGCGCGACATGCGGGCGACTTCAGCGGTGTCAGATGCCCGCAAAAATGCCGGATAATGCAAACCGACATAATGCTCTGCCTTGTCCTGTGACCATGGATCTTCGCCGTCCTGCACAAGGTGAGCGATGGCCAATTGCCGGGCATTTTCAGCCCGCCCCTTGCGCCCATCGGCGGAGAATCCACCAGTGAGGTACAGCTCTGTTTCGGCGTACAGCGTCCGGAGCAGTTGGCCCTTCCAGCCATTCCACACATTTGGCCCCACGGCGCGAATATCGCACACCGTCAGCACCAGCAGCAGGCGCAGACGCTGGCGGGTCTGCACGATGGCGCCGAAATCGGCGATGGTACGGGGATCTGACAAATCCCGGGACTGGGCGAAGGTGGACATGGTGAGATGTTCTTCGATCAGCCATGCCAGAAGCTCGGTCTGGGACGCAGAGAACCCAAGGCGCGGACCCAGTTTGCGGGCAACCTTTGCCCCCGCCGTGGACTGGTCTTCGGGCCGGCCCTTGGCGATGTCATGGATGAGCAGCGCGACGTATAGCAGGTCGCGCTCTTTGATGTCCGGCAAAAGACGGCTGGCCAGCGGATGCTCCTCGGCAATGTCTCCGCGTTCGATATCGGCAACCACACCCACCGTGCGCACCAGATGTTCGTCCACCGTGTAAGAGTGATACATGTTGAACTGCATCATCGCGACGATCTTGCCAAAGTCGGGAATGAAGCGGCCCAGCACTCCTGCTTCGTTCATATATCGCAGCGTGTTTTCCGGCGCTTTGCCGTGGGCCAAGATCTGAAGAAACAGTGCATTCATATCTTCGCGGCTCCGGGCCTCGGCATCGATATGTTTGAGGTGCCGCGACAAGGCCCGGAGCGCATGGGGGTGATAGTCCAGCTCTTCCATATCCACGATCAGGAACAGACGCAGAGCGTTGAGAGGCTCGGTGAAAACATCGGGCGATGTCACGTTCACACGGCCATTTTCGACTGTGAACACACCATCATCTTCAAAGGGTTTGGGCCCGCTGCTGGTCATGCGCGAGAACAGGCCGGCGGCGTCTTTCTTGTCCGCTTCCTCCAGCGCCGAACAGAAGATGCGGGTGAGGTTGCCCACGTCCCGCGTCCACTCGAAATAGGCCTTCATAAAGCGTTCAACGCCCCGAAGTGCGCCTTTATCTTCATAGCCCAGACGAGAGGCAAGGCCAGATTGCACATCGAAACTCAACCGCTCCTCCGGCCGCCCCGCCATGAAGTGAAGATGGCAGCGTACGGTCCAGAAGAACTCCATGGCCTTGAGAAATTTATCGTGCTCGGAGCGCGTGTAGACCCCCCGCGACACAAGCTCGCGACCACGCTTCACATGGTACACATATTTGCCGATCCAGAAGAGCGTATGCAGATCACGCAGGGCGCCTTTGCCTTCTTTGACGTTAGGCTCCACCAGATAGCGGCTCTCGCCAATGCGCCGGTGCCGGGCGTCCCGCTCGGACAATTTCGCCTCGATGAACTCGCTACTTGTCGGCTCAGCAATCTCCGCGTGGAAGCGGGTTTCCAGCTCTTCAAACAAAGCGGCGTTTCCATGGACCAGCCGCGCTTCCACCAGTGATGTGCGGATGGTCATATCGGCCATGGCCTGACGCATGGTTTCATCCACCGAGCGGGTGGCGTGGCCCACCGTGAAGCCGAGATCCCAAAGCATGTAGAGGATGTACTCAACGATCTGCTCACCCAGCGCCGTCTGTTTGTAGGGCAGCACGAACAACAGATCGACGTCAGAATGGGGCGCCAACATAGCCCGGCCGTAACCGCCAACGGCGACGATGGCGATGCGTTCGCCTTCAGACAGGTTCTGCACATGGAACACATGGTCCAGCGCGTAGCCATAAATCAGGCGGATCAGATTGTCCTGTAGGGCCGACAGGCGCTGGGCGCACAAAATGCCCCGGCGATCGTCTTCCAGCAGCATGGCTTCAACGCGGGGACGGACAGTCTGCACAAGCTCTTTGAGTGCGGCCAAAACCTCAGCACGGGCTTCCGTCTTTTCGCCATTGCCGCCATGGCGGGCAGCGATGCCATCAAGCCTGGCGGCCTCCTCGTGCGCGTCGAACAATTCGTCCAGCCGCAGGCCGGTTTCATAGTCCGGCACCACCCGCTTGGGGCGCAGCCTGGCGGCAGGGTTGTTGCCAGTCAGGGCATTGATCGTTGAAGTGATGGGCGCAATGGGCATGCCCCGTTATGCCGGTTTGGGCAGCATGAGCAAGCCGAACAGCCTGCGCCTAGAGCTTTGATTTGAGCTCATAGAGCGCCGCCAGCGCATCACGGGGTGTCAACTCGTCGGGGTTGATGGCCTCAACCGCCTTACGCAAGCCGTCAGCGGCGGGTGCGCTGGGCTTTGCAGGTGCGACGGTGGCCGAGAACAATGGCAAATCATCGATCAGCATGGAGCCATCGCGTTTGGTGTCCGCGCTTTCAAGCTGATTGAGCACATCCCGCGCCCTGGCGACCACTGCAGGGGGCAGGCCCGCCAGCCGCGCCACCTGAATACCGTAGGACCGGTCCGCTGCACCGGGTTGCACCTCATGCAGGAACACCACATCCCCATCCCACTCCCGCACGGCCATGGTGACGTTGGCCAGCCGCTCATGGGCCGCAGAAAGCGCTGTCAGTTCGTGATAATGGGTCGCAAAAAGTGACCGGCAACCATTCACTTCGTGCAGATTTTCCAGCGTTGCCCAAGCGATGGAGAGACCATCATAGGTGGCGGTGCCGCGTCCGATCTCGTCCAGAATAACAAAGGAACGGTCGGTTGCCTGATTGAGAATTGCAGCGGTTTCCACCATCTCCACCATGAAGGTGGAGCGGCCCCGGGCCAAATCATCGGCAGCACCGACCCGGCTGAAAATACGGTCCACCACGCCGATATGCGCCGAGCCGGCGGGTACAAAAGCACCGATCTGCGCCATGATCGCAATCAGCGCATTTTGGCGTAGAAAGGTCGACTTGCCGCCCATATTTGGTCCGGTCAGCAGCCAGATGGCTCCGGCTTTGCCCGCCGGATCGGGCGGCCCAAGGCGGCAATCATTGGGCACAAAGGGATTGGCCATCTGCGCCCGTAAGGCAGCTTCCACCACGGGGTGCCGACCAGCGACGATTTCAAACGACATGGAATCATCCACCAGCGGACGGCACGCGCCTTCAGATAGGGCCAGCTCGGCGTGGCTGGCCGCCACATCCATTTGCGCGATGGCATGGCTAGCCGCTCGCAATTGATTGTCTGATGACAGGATAGCCCGGCGCATCTGCTCAAACATTTGCAGCTCGATCTGCAACGCCCGACCCGCCGCATTCGCCATACGGCTTTCAAGGTCCGACAATTCGGTGGTGGTGAAGCGCATGGCGTTGGCCATGGTCTGACGGTGGATGAATTGCGCCTTCGCTTCATCGGTTGCCGTCAGTGCATCTGCGTTCTGGCTGGTCACCTCGATAAAATAGCCCAGCATATTGTTGTGACGGATCTTGAGGTTCTTCACCCCAGTCTGATCGGCATAGCGGGCCTGCATGCCTGCTATAACTTGTCGACCCTCATCGCGCAGAGCCCGCAGCTCATCCAACTCTTGCGAGCAGCCAGCGCGCACAAAACCCCCATCGCGGGCCAGAAGCGGCACTTCGTCCGCCAGGGTAGCGGTAAGGTCTTCGCTCAGTTGGTTCGGCAAAAGGCGCAGTGCTTCGTTGGCGGCATCCAGCACAGGGGGCAAAGGTTCTTTCGCGCACGCATCCGCCAACCACGCAGCCAGATTGATCGACCCGGAAATGGCATCGCGGATAGCAAGCAGATCGCGTGGCCCACCGCGCTCCAATGCGAGCCGCGACAGCGACCGCACCATATCAGGCAGCGTGGACAGACGAGACCGCAACTCTTCCCGCACGATGTCCTGCGACAGGCACCATGACACGGCATCCAGGCGCGCATCGATGGCGGCAACATCGGTCAGAGGTGCCGACAGATGATCGGCCAAGAGCCGCGCGCCGGCAGGCGTGACGGTACGGTCTATTGTGGCGAGCAACGACCCCTTGCGCTCACCTGCCAAGGTGCGCGTCAGTTCAAGGTTGGCGCGGGTGGCGGCGTCCAGTCCCAGTGCACCGGAGGCATCCATACGCCTGGGAGGAGATAGATTTGGGCGGGCTGCAACCTGCGTCTTGCACACATAGCCCAGCGCCGCAGACGCTGCCGCAAGCTCCACACGCGAAAAACCGCCAAAGGCATCCATGGTGGCGACGGAAAAGTGATCCTGCAGCCGCCGCGGTGCGCTGGTTGAGTCGAACAAGGCTGCTGGTTCCGGCGTCAGAGCGCAGCGGCCCGCCTCAATCTGCTCGCGCGCGAACGCGAAGTCCGCATCGCCAAACATGGAATCGGGCACAACCAGCTCGCGGGGCTCGAAGGCGGCGAGATCGCTGATCAGACGGTCTTCGCCGGTTTCCGTCACCTCGAAAGCGCCGGTGGAAAGGTCGATACGGGCCAAACCATATGTCCAGCTTTCCCCGTTGCGCACCCTCGCCAGGGCTGCCAGCCATGCGTTTTCGCGAGGGTCTAGGATATTGTCTTCGGTCACGGTTCCCGGCGTCACCAGCCGTACGACATCACGTTGAACCACGGCTTTTGAGCCACGTTTCTTTGCTTCTGCAGGGTCTTCCATTTGTTCGCACACCGCCACGCGGTGACCCAGCCGGATAAGCTTTTGCAGATAATCATCCGCCGCATGCACCGGCACACCGCACATGGGAATATCGTTGCCCGCGTGCTTGCCGCGCTTGGTAAGGGTGATGCCAAGGGCGCGGCTGGCGATCTCCGCATCGCGGAAAAATAACTCATAGAAATCCCCCATCCGGTAGAACAGCAGGGAATCAGGATTGGCGTTCTTGATCTCGATAAACTGCCGCATCATCGGCGTGGCGGCGGCATCGATTTCCATCTCAGAGGTCATGGGGCACGATTAGCAGACCGCAGCGACGGGCGCACCGTTGCCGGCCTGCTTGTCACCCTGCGTCCCCGCTAAAATTGCGTCCGCATCAGCGGGCTGCGTGTCGGCTCGCGTCGGCACCATAATAGTTGACATAGGACGGATTGATGTCCGCCACCGGCAGCACGATCATCACATCTGTCGTACCGAACTGAGGATCAATCACAGCGCCGTCCGACACCTTGGCCCCCAGCCGCAGATAGCCCTTGATCATGGGGGGGAGCGCCCGCATGGCAGTGCGGATGTTGATCTGATCCTCCCGCAACGGTGCAAAGGGCGCTGCGAGGTTGGGCAGAGGTTTCACCAGCCATTTGTCCCGCGCCGTGCAGGTATGATGCAAAAAGGACAGCGGCTCCCGCAGGGCTGCCTGGTCCGTGCCGCTGAGCGATGCGCACCCAAATAAGACGTCCATGCCGTGGCGCAGAATGTAAGCCCAGGTTCCCTGCCACAACAATTCCACCGTGCGCTTGTTGCGATAGGGTGCCAGCACACATGACCTGCCCAGCTCAAGGAAACGTTTGTCCTTGTGGGCAGCGAGCATCGGAGCGACGTCGAACTCTGTGGCGGAGTAGAAACCCTGATGGGCCTCCGCCACCTTCTGCCGAAGCAAACGGTAGGTCGCGACGATCTTGATTTGCTCGCTTCCTTGCTCGTTTCCGGGCCCACCTTCGCGAGGGGCACCCTCATCCACGACGACCAGATGATCGCACATATCGTCAAACCGGTCAGCATCCACGCCGCTGGCAAGCGTTTGCGCATCGGGGATTGCGTTAAGCTCTTGATAGAACACGTTGTGGCGCAAGCGCTGGGCGGCACGCACTTCTTCGGCATTGGCGGCCAACCGCACGTGCATGGAACCAAGCTGGCCCAAAAGCGCGTCAGGCTGCGTGCCGGTGTGAATGTTCATGGCAAATCCGTGGATTTCGTGCGGGGCGAAAGCTTAGCTGGTAAAGCCTTACACCAATCGATCTGCCGTTACATGAAAGTTTGAGGCGCTGCGACAACCGCCTGCTGCGTTTGTCAGGCCGTGCGGACCAAATCAGCTCCCGTATGGTGCGCATGCTCGACGGCGGCCATCAGCGCACATTTGTCCAGTGGTTTGGTCAGCAGTGCCGCTGGTGCGAGCGCCACCATTTCCATCGCAAGCTCCGCCCGTGCATCGGCTGTTAGCACAACACTTGTCAGAGGTTCGAGGCCGAGCCGTGTTTCATGGTCGCGCAACTTGGTCAGCAATTGGTGTCCGGACATGCCCGGCAGGTGCAGGTCCGTCACCAGCGCGTCAAAGCCGTGGGACGCAACCAGCAGCGCTTTTAGGGCCGTGTGGGCATCTGGCATGCTTGTCACGGTGTGGCCGCGGCGCTCAAGCAATGTTTTGACGAGCAACCGGTTCACAGGATCGTCCTCCACAAACAGGACGTGGCGTGCCTGCTCCGCCGTGTCAGAAGATGATTGTGGGCGTGGGGACATGTCCGGCTGCGGGTTGTCCAGCAGTTCGCCGGACAAAAGCCGTGCAATCGTCTCGGCGCGCAACGGACGAATAATGTGGCCATCGGCCCCGGATTGCCGCAATGCGCCTAGCCGTTCGCGGCTTGCGGCTGGCAGACAGGCAATGATCTGCACGTCATGTGCGTTAGCAGACACTTCGGCCACATCGCCCGCAGTGGCGTCCGCCATAACGATAAGCGATCCGGGTTCGAACGACGCATCGGGAGATGCGAAACGGAAGTTTGCTCCGGCATCTCGGACGGACCGCTCCATGACATGGGCCGTGAAGCTGGGCTCGCCCACCCAAACAACATTTTGCGGTGCACGCAGTGGTGTCTGCAGGGAAGGTGCCTGCAGTGCCTCATTTGCTTCCTGCACTCTTACTTCCTGAAGGGGCAGCACCAACTCAATGGCCGTTCCAAGCGCCTGATCCGGCATGTCCACAAAGGCCAATGTCCCACCCATGGCCTTGGCCAAACGCCGCGAGATGGCCAAACCCAACCCCAGGCCAACCTGCGTGCGGGTTTCGGTTGCCTCCCGGCGTTCGAACTCCTCAAACAGGCGCTCGCGGTCCAGCTTGGGCACACCCGGGCCAGTGTCCTGCACCCGGAAGGTCAGGCTTCTGTCGGTCGCATCTACCTCCACCAAGGCACCGCCGGACTCAGTGAATTTGATTGCATTGCCAACGATGTTCATAAGAATTTGACGCACCCTGCCAGCGTCCAGCTGAAGGGAGACGGGCACGGAAGGCGCCACGTACAGAGCAATGTCCAGCCCCTTATCGTCGGCCCGGGAGGCCATAAGCTCCACCACCGACGCCGCCAGATCACCCACATGGGTCGGGGCCGGTGTGAGGTTGAGACGGCCTTTTTCAATAAGGGTGATGTCGAGGAGGTCGTCGATCAGCGCAGTAAGCGCTTCGCCGGATCGAGCGATCGCCTCGGCATAGGCGCCCTGTTCTCCCGTGAGCTCCGTTTCCATCAGAAGACCATTCATGCCCAGAATGCCGGACAATGGTGTGCGGATTTCATGGCTCACAGCGGCCAGAAATTGCGACTTGGCGTCGTTAGCGGCTTCGGCCTTCTCCCGCGTTTCCCACGCCGCGTCGCGCACGGCCTCCATTTCAATCAGGGCCGCACGCAGCTCCCGCGCCTTTAGGCCGTAGCCGCGCGCGCCAATCACGCCCATGAGCGCCGCCATGCAAAGGGCCGCCATTGTAACCGTCTGACCATCACTGAACCTTGCCAAGAACCCAAGCAGGGCGATACAGGCGGCCGGCACGACCCAGCGAAGCATGCGTCCGCCATTTGGGCGCAGTTCAGCAAAGGTCCAGCGCCAGTTCGGGTCGGGCATCGGCCTTGCGGATTGGGTGGGTGTGTCCTGCGGTGTCATGGGTAAACCATCCCGCACCAAGCCTGACAGCAGATGAATCAAACCGCTTTTTGGCGGGCTTTAAACCGGCTTTCATGCGGTGGCCTTAGCCGGAGGTTTCGCAGAAGGATCAAAGTTTATCTAAACGCCGGTTTTGCCGTCTGATGAGCCGTGATCTGCGCCGCCTGACCGGCTGCGCCACCACATCAACAGCTCGTCCAAGATCACGGCTCCGGCCCCAACACTTATGAAACTGTCCGCCGTGTTGAAGATGGCAAACGACCAGGTCTGCGTGTGGACCAGGATGAAATCTATCACGTGGCCGTGCCAGATACGGTCTATAAGATTGCCAACAGCGCCGCCCCAGATAAGCGCGAAGCCAAGCCGCGACAGCCAGCGCCGACGCTCTGCCGACCACCATAAATAAGTGACGAACATCAACACCACCAGCGCGATCGCGACAATTGCAATCTTGTCCATTCCGGCCAGCATGGAGAAGGCTATACCCTCGTTCCATGTCCGATACAGGGAGATGAAGGGGACGAACGGCACTGGCTCGGCATAGGCCAGCCGCGCCTCGACAAACCATTTGCATATTTGGTCGATGACAATGGTGATCGGAACCAGCCAGACGAAGGGGCCGGGAGTTAGCCTGGCCATCATGTGCCTTCGCTCCAACTGAGAGACTGCGCATCGCTGAACCCATCGAAGGCACCGTCAGCCAGCAGATGCCGGCGGGCCTCAAACAAGGTCAGCCCGGTGGCCACGGCCAGATTAAGACTGTCCGCGCCCCCTGCCATGGGTATGCGGATCAGCTGATCGCAGGTTTTCGCCAAATGATCTGGCATGCCTTCGCGTTCATTGCCCATCAGAACAGCAATTGGCCCAGCCGCATATTTGGGCGTGCGCCAATCAACAGCGCCCTGCAAATGGGTGCCGAGCAGCTTGCCTTTGAGCGAGCCGCGCAGCTGCAGAAATTGTTCGGTGGACGCGCGGGCAAGCTCCACGTGAAACAGCGACCCCATTGAAGCCCGCACGGCTTCGAGGCTGAAAGGGTCCGTACACTCGCCCACCAGCAGCAGGCGCTTGGCGCCCACCCCATCAAGGGTGCGGATTATGGTGCCCAGATTGCCCGGGTCACGAACGCGGTCGAGGATGAGCAAAGTGTCGTCAATTGCCTGATGGGCAGAAAGCATAGCATCGGCTGTGTGCCAGTTTTGCTCAACCACGATGAGAACCGGCTGGGCGTTATCGCGTTTTACCAAGGCGGCCATCACCTTGTCCGACACTTCAAGCACATCAGCGCCGGTTGCACGGGCGCGGGCGGCGGTGGCAGACACCAGTTCGTTCGTCTGATTTGTGGCGCTGGTGACCACCAATGTGCGAAGTGTCCAGCCACGGTCGAGGGCATCAATCGCATGCTTGAGACCCTCCGCAATAAACACGCCTTCCGCGTCGCGGTTCTTTTTGACCGTCAGCCCGCGCAAACCTTTGACGATCGGGTTGCTGGCTGAGCTTATCTGGTGAACGCGGCCGGGCCTGCGTGGCGCGCTCATAACTTCGCTCCATCCATGTTCCGGGTCCACCGGGAAAAGAGTGAGGTGGACAAGGCACGGCCGCCCATTTTTTCGCGCAACACCAATTCCCCGGACGCCAAATGACCGCCGCGCGGCGAGAACACTTCCTGCATCAACTCATGCAGGCCATAGAAGCTCTGACGCACCGCATATGATGTCAGCACCACGAAATCAGCCTTCGGATCTGTAATCGCCTCCACAGCCGACAGCATGTCTGGCAATTGCTCGAACAATTGCCAGACCTCGCCCTTGGGGCCGCGGCCATATTTGGGCGGGTCGAGCAGAATTCCGTCATAGGTTTTGCCGCGCCGCCCTTCGCGTTGCACGAACTTGACCGCGTCATCACAAATCCAACGGATTGGTCTGTCTTCCAACTTGGAAAGCGCCTGATTTTCCCGCGCCCAGCCGATAGCCTTTTTGGACGCGTCCACATGGGTCACTTCCGCGCCCGCTTGCGCGGCGACAAGGGAGGCCACACCAGTGTAGCCAAACAGGTTGAGAATGCGCGGCTGGTGGCCGGTGGCTTTGCGAGCCTTGATCTGCTCCACCATCCACCGCCAGTGGGCCGCCTGCTCCGGAAATACGCCGGTGTGTCGAAACGAAGTGAAGCGCCCGTGGAAGGCCACATCATCAAATTGCATGGGCCATGTTTCGCCCAGTGGCTCTTTTGGGAAGCGCCAGCGGCCCGGGCCTTCCTCGTCGGTGTCGCCGGTAAATATGGCATCCGCACTGTCCCACTCATGCTGAGGCAAAAGCGGCGTCCACAAAGCTGCGGCTTCTGGGCGGACGATACGATAGGGGCCGTAGCGTTCGAGCTTCAAACCGTTGCCAGAATCCAGCAACGCATAATTGGCGTCCGCCGTGGTCTCAAGAATGACTGGAACAACCTCAGGCAGCCTTTGCGACAGATCAACGCCGGAACGGCTATAAACGATGGTCGGGCCGGCGGACGGCTCTGCGATTTTGTGCTGCTTTTCCCCGCGTGGCTTTTCGGAGCGGGGGTGCCTGTCTCGCGCAGGTTTTTTGGCCCGGCCGCGGGGGGTTTTTGGATGGCTCATGGCCCGGTTGCATAGTGCACAATTGCGCTGGGCAAAAGGGAAACTGGCAGATAGGCTTTTGAAACAGACACAGCCGCCAAAGGAGACAGGATATGCGAGCGGAAGATTATGTTGAGAACCATTGGACGGTTGCGCTTTGGAGCATCGTTATCTGCATCGTCCTCGCCATTATCGTGACTGTGATCGGCTAGACACAGCCAAGGCCCGCCGCGCATCCGGCCTTTCGGCGGTCTAAAACTGCTCGAGTTTTGCCAATGCAGGTGCGATGGCTGAGCCGCCCTGACCCGGTGTTGGTACGGAGGGGTCGTGGGTGTCGGCGCGGGTCTTTTCGGCTTCCACACGGGTTTTCAGCTTCTCAACCTCGCGGTGTTCATCACGCGCAAGCTTTCGGTAGCGATGCTGGCGGGCCCAAACGATCGCGCCACCCAAAATCAAGCCAATCAGAACGGCGGCGAAGATCAAAAGGAACAGCGGGACCTGAAATGCCAGCGCGGGATCTTCCGGCGAGAACGGATCAAAAGACACAAGAACCGGCTTGCGGTTGGCGACCATGAACATCAGCAACACCAATGCGATGGGGATCACGATCAAAATTTGAAAAATGCGTCGAAGCACGAACCTGTTCCTTGCTGCCTTAATGTCTGTCTGTTCAGCCGAAGATCTTGGCATGTTTAGCGCCGCCTAAAGACCA